>JAGVYD010000018.1:14162-65128 GCA_018303405.1 Candidatus Woesearchaeota archaeon
CAGTCTGGGACAGGGTAAGCTTTGAGGCTTCGACTGTGGCTTACAGGATAACATTGGACAATATTGCTCCCGGAGTGAGGCTGGATGGGCCTGGGAACAGGACTCTTACAAGCGCCAGTATAGTCTTGTTCAATTTCACTCCATCTGACAGCTATCTGAAAAATTGCAGTTTTTATGCAAATTTCAGCGGCGCATTTTCACAGAACTTGAGCAACACCACGCCTACAGCCGATGTGGAAAACACATTTGTCCCGACTTCCATTAATGATGGGTACTATATATGGAACGTGCAATGCTATGACCAGGCAGGCAATTATGCTTTCAATGATTCAAATTATTCTATAGAGATAGATACAACCTACCCAAGCGTATTCAATCTTTTTGCTCCATCCAACAATTCATATTCAATCAACCGGACTCCTTATGTAAATTGGTCTGAAACAGCAGAGGCCCATTTCAAGAATTACACAATAATCTTCTCAGTGCACACTGATTTCAGCATATACGACTTCGTTTATTCAGCAATTGGCAACATTTCCAACCATTCCTTTGTCATCCCGCTCTCGAATCAGCTCAACGACAACAGCAGGTATTACTGGAAAGTCATTGCCTATGACAATGTGAGCCAAAGCAGGGAATCAAACACTACATTCACGTATACAGTAGACAGCTGGTATCCCCAAATTAGGTTGATATCGCCAAACAACAACACATTGCAGACCACCAGCAATTCGTTTACAGCCTACTATAATGTCTCTGATAATTTTGGGGTAAGCAGCTGCTATATGGTAATTGATGGCGTTGCGGACGCGAGCTCAAGCTCCATTGAGGTGAATACCACCTTGACACTTTCAACAGTCCTGACAAACGGTCAGCATAACTGGAGCGTCAACTGCACAGACTATGCCGGCCACACTAACTCATCATCCTTCAGGAATATAACAATAAATGTAGCGACGCCAAAATTGAGGTTTTATGAAACATTGCCTGGCACAGACACTGGCATAACAGGGGACAAGAACACAGCCTACCCGATAAACCTTTCAGACCATATGGATGGGGGCGCAAACACTATCTCCGTGGCAATGTCAAATGGCAATTCCGGGACTTTCTGGCTGGTTGAAGCTGTCCTTTCAAACAATAGTGTCTATGGGCCGCAGGGATTGTACATCCCAGCAAGCAGCACAATTGAATTCGACGGTTATTTTAGCTCCAATAGGGTTGAGAATGCAAGCTGGAGATTGATCAAGAGAAACTCAACTGGTGACACAACAATTTGCCAAGTAGTGGATGATCAAGCTTTTTCATCTTCCTCATCGCAGAGATCTGCAAGATGCACTACTGGGTCGTCATACATAGACATTCTGCCAAGCAACGAGATGGTATTTGATGTCAGATTTTACAGGGACCCGACAAATGGGGCAACTGTAACGCACAGCTGGGACCCGACTACAAACAGCGGTTTCAACATATCTGCATATAAATTGGGAAATCTTGCTGCGAACCTTTCAGGCCCCCTGGCAATGCTCAGCATTAACCAGTCATTGACATTTAATGCCACATGCAATGTCAGCTGCACAGGCGGATACTGCCTGGGAACAGTGGTCACAGTCCAGCGAAACACATCAACGTCTGCGTGGGAAGCAATTGATATTGACAGTGGCGACCCATTGATACTTTCCGGGTCCACAAATCCAATAGGCATAGGAGTGGTTAATGTCTCACAATATGTCAATTTCACCCTAAAGGCAAATCAGTATTCGACCGACAACAATATCCGGTGCATTGCCACGAGTGATTATTCCAGCTCAACTGGCCTTTATAGCACAAGAATCATTGTGCGCGATCCAGACAATCCTGCAATATACCTATACAGTCCGGAAAACAACAGCTTTGACAGCAGCCAGGCCGTGAGATTCCACTACACGCCAAGTGACAATTACAACCTCTCGAATTGCACCCTTGTTGTCAACGGCATTGCCAATGTCACCAATTTCACCATAACAAATAACATAGTCAATAATTTCTCAGTCTCAACTCTCGGTGACCTCAACTATACATGGAGTGTCAATTGCACAGACAGCTTTGGGAATTCAAATGAGTCAGCGTTCAGGATTTTGGTAGTTGACAGGACTCTGCCCAATCTGACTTATTCCGGCGGGACTGCCACCAACAATTCCTTCCTTGCGCAGGACAATGTGCTCATCAATTTGTCCGCATACGACCTGAACCAGGCAAACCTCACTTTCTATCTTTACAACAGCACTTTTGAGATGGTAAACACAACAGTGCTTTATGCATTTGGCCAAGGCAACGCCACGCTAAACTTTAGCCGTCTGGCAATAATAAACCAGGCGTATTACTACAATGTCACTCTTGTGGACAGGGCCAACAACAAGAACACAACAGAAACCAGGAAAATAACTCTCGACAATACTGCACCCCAGATTGCATTTGACACAGGCACGGCAGCAAACAACTCATATTACAGCAGGGACTGGATTTATGCCAATGTGAGCATAACTGAATCGAATTTTGCCAACCTCACTTTTTATTTATACAATAGCAGCCTTGATCTGGTAAATAGCACAAATTACACAAGCCCTGCCTTTTTTGTAAATTTCACAAGCCTGGCTGATGCCAATGAGGATTATTACTATAATGTCACAGTTTTTGACAGGGTAGGATTTGAAAATTCCACAGAAACAAGGGTAATAACGCTTGACAACACCGCACCCCAGATTGCATTTGACACAGGCACGGCAGCAAACAACTCATATTACAGCAGGGACTGGATTTATGTCAATGTGAGCGTGAATGAGAGCAATTTTGCCAACATAACATTCTACCTGTACAATTCAGCGTTCTCTTTGGTGAATGCGACAAACTACACATCGGGCATGCTTTGAGGCTTCGACTGTGGCTTACAGGATAACATTGGACAATATTGCTCCCGGAGTGAGGCTGGATGGGCCTGGGAACAACAGCTGGAGCCCAGCTTCCCAGGTAGATTTCTATTACACTCCAAGCGACACCAACATTGCATCATGCACTTTGTACCATAATGCATCAGGCAGCTTTGCTGCCAATGAGACAAATTCCACTGTTGCAAATGGCATACAGGACACAATAAGCATAAGCCTGCCTGACGGCAGCTGGCAGTGGAATGTATTCTGCAATGACTCTGCGGGGAACGGCGCATTCAACTCGAGCAACAGGACCGTAAATGTGGACACACAGAATCCGAACATAGACTTTGACTCAGGCACTGCAGCCAACAATTCCTATTTCAACAGGAATTGGATATTTGTCAATGTGAGTGTCACGGAAATAAATTATGCGAACATCACATTTTATTTGTATGACTCCAATTTTGCCCTGGTTAATGCTACAAATTACACAACAGGGACGTTTTATGTTAATTTCACAAGCCTCAGTGATGTAAATGAAGCTTATCATTATAATGTCACTGTCTGGGACAAGGCATCAAAATACAATAGCACTGTGGCAAGGGTTATAACTCTTGATAGCCTCAATCCAAATGTGAATTATGCTTCCCCTACACCACCTGACAATACCAACCAGACTCAAACATCGCTTGTTGTCAATGTGACATTAAGCGATGCCAACAGCAACTCCGTCACCCTGAATTTCAATGGGTCCCTTACAACTGAAGCTATTTCAGTGAGCTATGCGAATTTCACAATACAGGGGTTGGGTGATGGTGTCTATGCCTATAATGTAACAGCAAATGATAGTGCTGGCAACAGCAACACAACACTTGCAAGGACTGTCAGGATTGACAACACCCCGCCGTGGCTTTACCCCGAATCTCCATTGAACAATTCATGGATTGGCAACCATTCCCATCCTGTAGTATACAAATACAATGTCACCGATGCTATTTTGTCTGTATCCAACTGCAGCCTCTATGTGAATGGCCTTCTGAATCAGACCAATTACTCATTGGCCCAGGCCACCTCCCTTAATTTCACCCAGGCAATGCCATCAGGCTATTTCAATTGGAGCGTCTCATGCAGCGACGCGCTGAAAAATGAGAATTATACAGGAAACCGCAGCCTCAGGGTGGATTTGACATATCCTGTGATTTCAGATGCATCAATCAATATGACTTCACTTAACATAACAACATATCTTTGCCTCAATGTCACTGTGACAGACACTTTTTCAGGGGTCAACGCCACTTATGCGAAAATCCTGGACCCGGATGGCATATATGAGAATGTATTTATGAATGAAACAGGGACAGGCTCATGCGGTGATGCTGATGGCAACAATGTTTATTGGGTGGCCTACAAGGCCAACAAGGTTGGCATTTTCAATTGGACTGCGACTTATGCCAATGACACTGCAGGCAACATCAATTCATCCATTGCAGGATTGCTCTTCAATTCCTCAAGCATAGCGACTTTGACTGCAAATATGACATTTCCTTTATCCAATTTCCAGATTAATGAGTCTGAAGACTACCAGAATTACACCTACAGGCAGGAATGCCGCGCCTATTGCAACGGGAATGACGGAGTCCAGAATTGCACTGAAGTGTATCTCTATGCCCAGTATAACCTGAGCGGGGCTGCTGCAGATATAACTACAGCTTCCTCGTTCCTGGTCAATTATAATAACAGTTATTATTGCGGGAACCTCACCGAAGGCGACCAGGGAGATTATTGCGCATATAATTTCACAATAAGGACATCTGCAACAGCAGGCATGACTGCATGGAAAATAAACTGCCGTGCCGGGTCAGCGACAATCGGGACATATACTTCCTTTGAGAGCATTAACCTGACTGTCAATGACCATCCAAATGCGAGCTTTGCCTATCCGAAAAACAGCACCTGGCTGCATGGCGTTGAAATACTGAACGGCTCGGACACAACAGATGACAAGCCAATAATCAGGTATGCGTTCGAGATTGATGATAATGCGGGCTTCTCGTCGCCAGGCCTTGTCTGCGACACCGCTGACCAGAACTGCACATTGAACACGCTCTCCCAGACCCAGTGCGAGAATGAGTCCTATGCCTGCTACCTCAGGTTAAATGTGACTGACTCGGACTGGCTGGAGAACAGCACAACAACAAACATAGGCATTGACAATCTTCCGCCGAGGATTGTCCTTGGGGCACCTTCAAATAACACATGGAGCAATGAGTCTGCCGTGAAGATTAATTACACTGCAACAGACATCAACTTGGATACATGCACAGTTTACCACAATGCGTCAGGGCCCTTTGCTGCCAATGTTTCTAACGGGACTGTTGATTCAGGTGTCCGTGATTCAATATCCATACCGTTCCCTGACGGCAATTTTGTGTGGAATGTTTATTGCAATGACACTGAAACAAATGCAGCATTCAATGCCACAAACAGGACCTTGAATGTTGATACAGTGTATCCAAGCATCAGCTTTGCGGGCGGCACTGAAGCCAACAACACCTACTTCCCAAGGGACTACATATTTGTCAATTTGAGCATCACAGAAAGCCATTTTGCAAACCTGACATTCTATTTATACAACTCAACCTTTGAATTGATAAATCTGACAGTGTACAGAGCAGTGCAGCTTACGGGCCCAACAAATGCCAGCATAAATTTCTCATACCTTGAAATTACAAATGGAGTGTATTACTATAATGCCACCATGGTTGATCTGGCAAATAACATTAACAGTACAGAGACGAGGAAAATCACCCTGGACAACACCAATCCCACAGTGGATTATGCAGGCCCGACGCCCATTGACAATTACAACCAAAGCTCAACAAGCTTCATCGTCAATGTGACGCATTCGGAAACCAATCCCGACAAGGCCCTGCTCAATTTCAATGGGACACAGTATCTGCTGTCCTATGCAGGGGCATCCACTAATTTTACCTTGGCCGGGATAACCCACGGCTATTATGTGTACAATGTGACGGTCAATGATTCAGCAGGCAATTCAGCGCAGACTGCCGGCAGGGTTATTAGAATTGACAGAATCCCGCCCTTCATCAGCCTTGAAGCCCCGGGCAATAATACCTGGAAGCCGGCGAATACGACATTTTACTACAATGTGACAGACGACTTGCTTTTCCCCGGCAATTGCTCCTTGGTTGTCAATGGCACAATAAATGAAACTGACTACACAATTTCCGAGCAGGCTTCGCAGAATTTCACAATGTATAATTTTGCAGAGGGATATTACAGCTGGGCAATAAATTGCACAGACACCGTGGATAACCAGAACAACAGCATCGCCTATATTTTCAAAATTGACAGGACAGGGCCTGTCTCAATTCTTGACAGGCCGTCTAATTTCACCAACATATCTGCCAATGTATATATGTTAAACGCTACAGTAACAGATGGAGAGGTAGGGGTTAACACCACAATTTTTGAATACAGCCAGAACCTTGGCCAGAGCTTCCAGGCTGCCTGCATTGACCAGGATGGCTCTGACAGCTATAACTGCTCATGGGACATATCATCCCTGCCAGACAGCAGGCTTTACCAGGTCAGGGTCAGGGCAAATGATAGTTTCGGCACCTATGGCGAATATTTCACAAAATATAACATAACATTGGATAGGGCAGCGCCGGTTATTACATTGCTGAATCCGGGGAATAATTCGCGCGACCTGGATGGCACAGTCCTGTTCCGGTACAATGTTACTGATGTGACATCAGGCATTGGAAATTGCAGCCTGATTATTAATAACGAAGTCAATGCCACCAACTATACAGTTTTGGGCAATAATACAAACAATTTCACGATTTATCTTGCTGAGGATGTGTACAACTGGTCAGTTAATTGCACTGACACTGCAGGCAATGTGAATAGTTCAGTGAGCTATAACCTGTCTGTTGAGCCTGACAGGGCATCGCCCCGGGTAAATTTGAACTTGCCCCTGAATAACACAATTTCAACAATAACCACAATAAATTTCTATTTCAATGTGACAGACGCGCTGTCTGAAATAGCAAATTGCAGCATTTTCATAAACCATACCCTGAACCAGACCGACAGCACAATCGCCAAGAATGCAACACAAAGCTTCGAAGTCTCCGGATTCAATGACAACAGCTATTCCTGGCAGATAAATTGCACAGACAACAGCTCTGGTTATTATAATGTTGGCACAAGCGATTTATACAATCTCACTGTTAGCAGGGCAACCAACCTGTATGTTTCGGTATTGAGCAATAAGCTGTTATATGAAGTGGACAAGTCAACAGGGCTGGGCGAAAATGCAACAATAACCGTAAATGTGTCAGACAAATTTGGCAATAAGCTTCGGGCAAACATAACTGCTGATGTGATATACCTAAATACATCAAATGTGCCTGTGATATGGTGGAATGTCAGCTACAAATACAGGACCAGGGTGAATATCACAAATAGTGAGAACCTGGCCCAAAATTGGTCAAGGGTGCTCCTGGCAAATTACACAGTCAATTTCACAATGGACACTGCAACATTGATCGCTGCTGGCAAAATGCAGGCCGACGGGGACGACCTGAGGGTTGCTTATTGGAACAATGATACGGGCAACTGGACACAGCTTGACAGGCTTGTCTTTGGCATAAACTCGCTTTACACTAGCGTATGGTTCAAGACAATTGCAGACATCCCGATAAACACGAGCGAGATTAGATATTATATTTATTATGGGAACAACAGCGCCGGCAATCCGCCAGCCAATAGATCAAATGTCTATTTTTATTATGAGGGTTTTGACGCCAACACCACAAGCTTGTATAACCTGAGCAAGGACTTTGAAGACCTGAGTGAGGATGTGGCCGGGACAATACAGTACGATGCAACAAATAAATGGCTGAATCACAGCGCATCGGGTGCATTTGGTAAATCAATCAGGAAAAATATCCCCTTAGCCGATTCTATCATCGAAGTTTCGCATTATTATAATGACAGGAATGGATTGCTGAATAGGATGGAAGTGGCAAGCATGATTGACGGCGACACTTACTATTACTTCTACACAACAAGCAATATTGAAGGGACTGTGCTCAACAGGTATAATGGCGGGGCAAAGGAAGACCCTGTGCTTGCAAGCTCTGCCACAACCTATTCCACCAAAAACCAGTGGTACAGGCTGACCCTTGAGACCTATAGCAATGATTCAACAACCTTCCTAAAAGGTTATGTGGATGATACGCTGTTGCTAAGCTACAATGATTCCAGCCCTGAGAGGATAGTGGCAGCAGGCGGCTTCGGTGCCGGCGAATTCAGGACAATTGGGTATTGGGACAACCTTTCAGTGAGAAGGAAAACGCTTGTTGGGCCGAATTTGAGCAGCTCTGATGAAGAAGCCTGGATTTACCGCAAATACAATGAGTCAGGAGGGGATGGCTCCTATAAATTCAACTTTACAACAACAGGAAGCCAGTTTGGCAATTACTCTGTTGTTGCCCTGGCGCACAATGATAATTACCTGAATGGGCTTGGCTTTGTGACATTCGAGCTGACTCCGGATGTCACTTCACCTGCAATTACACTGAGGCTGCCAGTCAATGATGATAACATTACTGTAAGCACGGCTGTTTTCAATTGGACAGCAAGCGACAGCGTAGATACAAATGCCTCATGCAATGTCACAGTCAATGGCAATGTTGAGGCCCAAAATGTCAATAGCCCGCGGGACCAGACCATGAATATTTCTGTGCCTGGCCTGCCTGAAGGCGCCAATTTCTGGAACGTGACTTGCTGGGACGACTCAAATAATACGAACACCTCGGTGACATGGAATTTCACAGTTATTGCCGGACCATCGGCGCTTAATGCGTCATTGGATGATGATAATGCCAGTGTAATCCTTGACTGGAACAACATATTATATGCAGACTCGTTTAACATTTACATCATAGATGACTTCAACGATGAGTTCGGCGAAACACCGAACATTACGGGGATTACAGACAGCAACTATACAGACAGCGGCGCTGATGGAAAGCCGCAAAGATACTACAAAGTATCAACAGTCAGGGGGAATGCCAACAAGACATCTTCCATTATTGTCGGGAAATATGACATTGAGCTGGTGAACAATACCAATGCTGTTTCAGACTGGAACTTAATCAGCCTGCCGTTTAACATATCAAATTTCGAGCTGAACAATGGGACAAACAATGGCTATAATTTTGCCGTGAGGCCTGCAAGCTGCCTCTGGCACCTCTATGCCTACAATTCAACCACTGATTCATTCGATAAGACTGATTTCAATGGCACAGCCTGGAGGCCGGCAGCAGGAAGCGATAATTTCACGCATCTGGAGATTGGAAGGGGATATTGGGCCGAGGTCAACAAAACATGCAATATCACCTTTGTCGGGCAGGTGCCCACAATAAACGTGTCAGTCAACCTTACCCAGGGGTGGAATGTTGTTGGATGGTATTCGCCAAATGAATCCGCCCTGCCGCAGGATTACAATCCACCTTATCCTGTTGTTGTCAATCCTGCGAATTCCGTTGTGGCTATTGACAGGTATAACCCTTATACAGACCTTTTCGAAGTTACAATCCATTACGTAATTGCTGGCACGCCATGGGGCTGGTTCCCATCATTCAATAACCTGGATTTCCTTACCATGGAACCGGGCAAGGGGTATTATTTCGATGTGACGCCGCCAGCCTATTGGCAGCACGAGCCAAATACAAACAAGGGATAATGATTTAATGATAAAGCATGAAGATGTGACTTAAAGAATGAAACGGAAAAAACCAAAAATGGGCATTGGAACAGGTATATCAAATCCTGCTGGGCTAAAAATATTTACATGGCTGATTCTGGGCCTGATATTGGTATCAGTTGGCCTTGCCCTGCCAGTCCCGCACGGCATAGACGGCAAGATCTATGAGCTTGATGGCATAACAGAGGTTCCCGCTGGAACGCAATTTTCAGTTCTCAACATGAATAATGGGTTGGCTGTCTTCGGGACTACGGGCCATGTTGGGACAGGTGGATTTTCAGCATCACTTAAGGGAGAAGACGGGGACACAATTGTGGTTAAGGCATGGAATCTTTATAATGAAGTTGAATTAACATTGGCCCTGGCAGGCGTACTGCACAATGTAAATCTTTATCTTAACATGACCTACCCGGCAATGCCGCCAAACATAACATCTGCTCCTGGGACAGAGGCAACCCAGGGTGTGCCATACTCATATCAAGTTACAGCTGTCGACGGCAATAATGACAATCTTGACTATGGCCTTGCAATCTGGCCAGAGGGCATGTCAATCAATTCTGGCACAGGGCTTATAACGTGGACGCCGCAAAACGAGGATGTCGGAGTGAATTTTGTGTCAGTTTATGTTAATGATGGAACATACACCGTTTATCAGAATTTCAGCATAACTGTCGCAAATGTGAATGATGTCCCTGTCATAACTTCCTTGCCTGTTTTAACTGCGACTGAGAAAGCTTCCTATCTTTACGATGCTAATGCTGCTGACCCTGACAATGACACGCTGTTTTACGCATTAATGCAGAATCCGCCAGGCATGTCAATTAATCAGCAAACCGGCTTGATAAACTGGACACCTAACCAAAGCCATATTGGCCAACAAGGCATTTCGATAAGGGTTTCAGACGGCTTGGTCGGTGCAGACCAAAATTTCACAATTGATGTCTCAAATGTCAATGACTTGCCGGTTATTACCAGCCTGCCGGTCACAGAAGGCACGCAGGATATGGCTTATGCATATGATGTTGAAGCGAGTGATATTGACAATGATGCCTTGGCTTACAGTCTATTGGAGAGCCCGCCTGGAATGGCTATCAACGGCACAAATGGCATCATCAGCTGGCTGCCTGATAATGGCCAGGTTGGCACACATAATATTACTGTAAGTGTCATGGATGATAATGGCAGTACCTCTCAGGAGTTTGCCCTGATAATCGCAAATGTGAATGATGCCCCTGCAATAATTTCTTCACCCATAACCATAATTAAGTCGGGCCAGACATATCTGTATGATGTGGACGCCGTGGATATTGACGGCGATGCAATCCTATACTCAATTGTGCAGGGCCCGGCGGGTATGTCAATAGATTCAGCAAATGGCCTGATAACATGGAAAACAAAAAGGTCAGTGGAAGGGGTGTATTTGATCATTGTGCGGGCAAGTGATGGAAGCTTAATTGATTTGCAAGAGTACAACCTAACAGTCTCCAAGAAACCAGACCAAACTGCAGGAAGCAGCTCCACCCTACCAAGAAGAATTCTTTTCCAGTCATCGAGTTTGTCTGACACAGTCATACTTGTGCAGGCTGCTGAGGCTATGGGCACTGTTGAAATTCAGCCTATTGAGATGTCAACGAGAACGGCTGGGACAGAGCCGTTGCAGTTGAGGGCGTACAAGTACTTTGTCCTGGAACATGCAGAGCCTGCTGAAGATGGATTTGTCCAGATAAGGTTTAAGATTGAAAGGCAATGGATGGACAGCAGGGAAATAAAATATTCAGACATGGTGCTGTATGTGTTTGAGGATGGCAAATGGCTTGAGCTGCCAACCCAGTTTGCGGAAACTGATGGCACATTTGCCTATTATGATGCAACTTCATCAGGATTTGGCAATTTTGCGATTGCTTTGCGGGAAGGGGTGCCTGTAAAGGATATTGACGCTGCCCAGAGCTCAGGATTAAAAACACCATTCAGGATTTCTGGAATTATTTATTATAATGACAAAACACAGGTTCCGCCGGGAACTGAGTTTGAAATCCGGAATATTGACACCGGCGAGACTGTAAAAGGACACACAGGTGTCGGCCCATACAGCGGGCTTTATGCAGTCAACATGCACGGCAAATTCGGGGACAGGCTGCTTGTCAGGATACAGGGGTCCGCGCAGGTGTTTGAGGCAACCATGCAGGATTTGGACAGCTTTGACTTTGTAATTGACAAGAGGACAGGCGGGCTTTCGCAAATAACAGGCTATGCAGCCAGGGGAAAAGGGCTGCAAAGCCAGGCTTTGACAGTATTGTGGATGCTGATTGTAGGATTCATTGTTGTATACATTGGCTTAATGGCCTACAATAAGCTGAAGAAATTATGAAATGTTCCACAGGGCCGTGCCCTGCAGCAAAATATGGAGAATGCGAGCTTGAAAAAAGGGATAGTGCTTACAATTTGGCTAATTGCGCTTTTATGGCTGGTGGATATTGCGATTTCGCCGCCCGGCCCGCACAACGTAGTTGGAAGGGTTACAACTCTTTCTGGAAATGGGGTGCAGAACGGCATTCCGGTCTTCATCAATGACACCACTTTTGGCTCTTTTGTTCAGACTTACACAAATGCGCCTCCCATACCGCAGCTATTGGGCAGTTATTCAGCGACTATAACTGGAGAGGATAATGATGCAATAATTGTAATCGCCTGGAATGCAACCCATTACGGGCAGAATGCCTCGGTTTTGGCTCCTACAACCACAAGCGTCAATGTTGTCATAAACACAAGCAGGCCGAGCGAGCCCAATGTGACCATCTTGTTTCCGGCCAACAATTCAGTGGTCAATAAGACTGTTCACTTTAACCTGACTGCCAACATCTCCATGTTTGGCAATGACGGGATAAACTGCAATGCAACAATCTCTTTCAGCAACCTTCTTGTGATTAATGTGACAGTAGGAGAGAATCTCACCCATTTTCTGGGAAATATCACATTATCAAACCACAGCACCACAACCTGGACAGTTGCAGGGAAAGCCAATGCCACAGCAAATATCACAGTTGCGGCAAATTGTGAAAGTGATGGCAGGAAGTTTGAGAATACAAGCAACCGCTACATGCTCCACAATGTCACAATTCAAAATTTAAGGCCAATTGTCAATAACGTTGGCTCCATCCCGCTGATTGAGCTTGTCCCGGGCAACAATCTTTCAATAACCTGCAATGCCACAATTACGGATTATAACACCGAGCATGACATTCGCATCGTGAATGCCTCCCTTTACCAGGAGATTATTGGATCGACATCTGCTGATGATTTTAATTACCACTACAGCAACTCAAGCTGTGTGAACCTAAGCAGCAATGTTTTTGAGCGCAATTACACCTGCAGCTTTGATGTCGCATATTTTGCCAATAATGGCTCATGGGTATGCAATATAAGCGCGTTTGACTACAGCAATTCTACGCTCTCAAACTATACCCCGACATTTGTGAATGACCTTCTTGCGCTTGATGTGAGCCCAAGTGCCATTGATTTTGGGATAATGTCGCCTTCCCAGACGTCAAGCGAGGATGTCAATGTCACGATCACGAATTTTGGCAATCTTCCGCTTAATTTGACCATTGATGTGTATGGCAGTGCGGATGGTGATAATGTTTCCATGTCCTGTGCGGGCGGCGGGAACATATCCATCAAGAATGAAAGGTATTCAGTTTTTTATGGCCTGCCTTTTTCTGAAATGCAAAACACATCTGATGACCCGGCCCTTGTAACTAATTTCACACTGTTCCAGCGGACCAATGATATGTCCTATGGCAATGACCGGAATTTGACATTTTGGAAAGTCTCAGTGCCTGCAGGGATTAGAGGCATATGCAATGGCACAGTTGTGTTTGGCGCCAGGGCTGCGTGATTGTAGCCACTCCCCCTGCCCCCGTCCATGCTGCTTGCTGCTGCATTCCAGAAGTCTTGTGCATATTACCTGTAATGGAGTTTTTTTTCTATCTTGAATGCATCGACCACCAAGAAAAGTATTATTAGGATTATGACTACGGCCTCTGCAACTGCTTTCATAATGCTGGAGTTGTTATTCACGCACTGGTGGCTTATTTCATCCTGGAAAAAATAACAGTTGAGCTTTTGGCAGGTGTGATTGAGGAATTCCTCATCTTCTTTGCAATTAAGCTCATAACAAGTATGGTTCCTGTATCCCTGGTAGATTGTGCAGTCGAGCTTTAGGCACCTGTGGTCACGCAAATATTCATTTTCAGCGCACGTTATTTGGGCGCACCTGTGGTCAACATACCCTTCGTCTTCTTCGCACTTCAAATCCAGGCATGTATGGTTGTATAAATATTGGCTGTCAAGGCATCTTAGCGGCATGCAGGAATGGTTGGAATATGCCTCATCCTCCTGGCATTTCAAAGCCAGGCAATTGTTGTCATGGCAGTATTCGCCGTCATTGCATTGATTGGATGAGCAGCATTCATAGGCACGGCAGGTGTGGTTGGCAAGGTATTCGCAGTCAGCGCACCCGAATTCCTCGCAAAGGTTGGCATTGCAAACCTGGTCTTCGCTGCAGTGGTTGTCGTTGACACAAGGCACGACAAACATGCTGTAATTTACCTTGGAGCAATACCTGACCTCATGGATATCCCGGGGCTGGTAGTAAAGGTCGCCCTGCTTTGTCGCAAGCCCGAAGCAGGGGAAAACAATGACTTTCCTGTATTCTATTGGCAACGGCATAATGCCTGAAAGGTTGAAGGTTGAGTTCTTGCCAGGATTTATTTT
The DNA here is from genome assembly GCA_018303405.1 of Candidatus Woesearchaeota archaeon. Lineage (NCBI taxonomy): Archaea > Nanobdellati > Candidatus Woesearchaeota > Candidatus Woesearchaeota archaeon. The sequence continues at coordinate 28,647 of JAGVYD010000018.1, forward strand.
GATCCCGCCAGGCGCCTCGCTGTAAATCGAGGTTGGCTGCCCGTGATAGACATATTGCGCAACAGAGTATGTTGTGTGGAAATCAATTAATTCAAAGCTTGTCAGCTCCAAGGATGAAACGCCCTCATTTGTCACTGTGACAATCCAGGTGGTATTCTGCCCGGCCGCGCACGGCTCAGAATTGCAGAATGTGTCAATTGTGTATAGCAGGCCAGAAGATGCTCCGGCATTCAAAACGAATAGGATGCTAAATGCCAGCATTATAGATATTATAGTCGATATTATAGGTGCAGTATTGATTTCCTGCCGGGTTTGGGGAGCAATGGCCCTCCCGGCATAGCCCTGTGCAATTTTATTCTTCACAAACTCACCGCTTTTTTTATTTTTATGTTGCCACCACGCTATAATTTGGATATGTCAATTGGCACGGCATCATATATCTATTTTATGTTTTTTTCTGGCTATCCAAATGCTTTTGTATTTTAGCATGAAGCTCTACGCATTTTGGAAGGAGCAGGGATTTTGATGACTCGGGAAGATATTTGTAAATTCCAGATATCTCGTCATAGATAAGCCTTGCCCTGACTGCCTTGCCGCGCTTGAGTTCCTTTCCAGCTTCGCCTATCAGCTGTTTTGCATATTTGTAATGCTGCTTGGATTTTTCAGACTCCTCGCTTTCAAAGAATCTCTTTTCCTCAACCTGCTGGCTCCTGATGAAGTATACATAATACATTGACAGGAGTATGATGGTGGCGAAGCCTATCCAAAGCATGATCTTGACCATGGAGCCAAAGCCGGCAAAGCTGACATTCTGGATTGCATTGCCAACTATTGATGAGCTGGAATCATCATATGTCCCTGCACGGTCAGGCAGCACAATTGTCTTGATGGTTTCTGCATCAAGCCTTCCAACATTCTTTTCAACAGCATAGGTTATCACGTTTTTCTGGTAATTGAATTGAGCAACATCCCATAATAGTATTGGGTCCTCTTTCAGTATCTGGTATCCCAATGTCTTGATGCTCAGGTCGCCGGCAACCTGCGCAATATCCTTTGGGATTATTTCCGCTATTGCCACATTATTCGCAGTGTCAGCGCTTTTGTATGACACAGACTTGGAAATGAGGCTCATGTTTGAGTAGCTTTTGTCTATATTCTCAATCATGACCTGTGTGAGCGATACTGCAACTTCCACCTTATCCTGGAAATTTGCAGTAAATTTCTTATATTTTTCAGCATCAGGGCCCGGATTGTAAAGGCCTGCAACTTCATTTGAGTCTTCTGGCACTGTTATCTGTACAAATTCACTTCGGGACATGATACGGGCATTCTTTGGTGTCTTATGCTTAATCCTGGCTATGCCGAGGCTGTATGTTTCCAGCTCAGAGAGTTTTTCCTGCTCTGTCAACCTTGAGCTGGACATTGTGTTAAGCTGGTTCTCTATGCTGGACAGCTCCTTCCTTGCATCATTAGTCTTCAGGGTAAGGCCGAGTGAGTCGATTGCCTTGGCTACGTCAGGGTCTGCATTGTCAGCAAGGTTGTTCAGGGCCCAGTCAATTTCAACTGACAGGGTCTTGATTTGCCTGTAAAGCTCTGTTATTTTTTTCTCGCTTTCAAGCTCAGGCTGCGGCTGTTCCTGTTGCGGAGGCTCTTTTTCCTCTTCCTCAGCTTGTTGCTGCTCCTGTTTTTTGATAATGTCTTCCACCTGCTTTGCGATATCTGCAGGTGCCAGCGCATCCACAGCAAGTTCAGCTGACAAGGCGCCGTGGTTGCCTGCTTTGTCAATTGCTGCGACACGATAGTTGTAGGAAGTGTTATCCAGGACAGAGGTGTCCGTGTACTCGCTGCCTGATGTTGTTGCCAGTGCATCAATGTACGAGACGCCGGAGCCTTCCTTGCGATAGATTTCAAATCGGTCGGGTGTCTCGCCTTCATAATACCAATCCAGCTTTACATCCCCGTTGGGCAGCCTTGTGGCGCCAAAGCTCAAAGGCGACGGTGGCTTTTCTGTGTCAACAACAAAAAGTTTCCCTTCTGTGATTATGCTTGCGGTTCCCCCATAAACAGTTGTTCCCTGGAAACTGAAGGAGCCAACTCTCACATTCTGGTCATCATCTATATTGATGTACCCCTGCCAGGCTGACCCCGATCCCTGAAGGGGGACATCCCTGGAATTTCCAGGGGAATCGCTGAAAATGAAGCTTAGCGCAGGGGTCTGGATCAGGCTTTCAGTCGAATAAACGCTGACTTCGAGGATGCCTGCCTTTACAGGGCTCGGGTCGCTTAATGAAATCCTGACAGTTGCCTCGCTAATCTTGCCTTGGTATGAAAGCATTTGGGAGCTTTGCATCTTATTCCCGGCCAAATCTGCGCATCTTACATAAAAAGAATAATTCCCGACCAGGCCGGTCAGTATCTTTGAATGCTCAGCGCTGCCAGTGACACTGAAAATGCCCGGCATGGAATCATAGGCAGTGTCTGAGGCATGGTATTTGCAGATTGAATTCTCATTCGTCGTGACAGACAATGTGGCAGTTGATTCATCAGGGGGTGCCGCTGTTAGCGATGCTGTTGTTATGGAAGGCGCAATGGTGTCAGCCACCTGGCCGGTTTTTGTGGCTGTGACCACCTGGCTTGAAAATTCATCCAGTGCTACTGATGTCACAACATACGGGCCAGTATTGGTTGGCGCCAGGGCCAGTATCTTCGAGACTGTGAAGTAATTTCCCTGGCTGGCGAAATCCCCTGTTCCAAAGCTGACAGTTGAGCTGGAAAACTGGATATTGGCAGAGCTTGACAATTGCAGCTGCCCTGCAAATGCTTCAGATGATGCCAAAAGCAGGCTTAATTGCGCATTTTGCCCCAATTCCAGGTTTGGCTGAAGCGTAAGGTTGAGGCTGACATTCCCCGGCGAGGCCAGGGAGATTTGCATGCCTGCCATGAAGAGCAGCATGAGAACTGCAAGTCCAAGTGCCCCGGAGGATAGCCTATGCCGGGCCTTTCCTTTCATGCTCGCTTCTTCTGCATCTGTTCCTTTCATTTTAACTCGCGTTCAAATTTTCAGCTTTTACCTTAGCTTCTCCAAAAGCTTCCTCTCCTTTGCTGCTGCCTTTTCTATTGCTTTCTCAAAGTACTCATTGAGGCTTATGCCTTTGAGAACCGCCAATACCTTGGCTTTTGTGTGCACTTCATTATCGAGAGCAATGTTGATTTTCATTTTCTGGCCTCCTTTGACGTGCTGCTGTTGTCCTTTTTCCGCAGCGGCCTGGCAATGTCGGCTAATAGGCCCGAGTCAGATGTGATAGAATCAGCAATGGCGTCCTGCACGAATTTCGCCAGGGAAACGCCTTTTAGAACTGCAATGGCCTTGGCCTGCCTGTGCAGGTCATCCTTAAGCTCAATATTGACTCTTTTTTCGCTCATTTTACCTTGTCGTTGCCATTAGTATACTAATTTCTATAGTTGTAGATGATTATAACAATTATTATATAAATACTTTTCGTTTTATATATGAGTTTTATTATAAAACTAATGATTATTAGTTCATATCCTGCCATGCCTGGCACGGAAGGAGGAGGCGAAATGCCATGATGAAAATCAGGACAAAGCATGCACCATCTGCTTTGCCCGAAAACCCGCCTTCCGGCCCGGTTTGGGCAAATCCATTCGACCTCCGACCGCAAAATATTTATAGAGCCCTGACATCAGAAATTGGGGAAATTAGGGGTGATTTGTCATGAAAAAAAGCAATATTTTGGGTTTTGCATTGATTCTGGCAGGCATTCTTGCAATGGCTTCGTTTGCTGGCCTTGCCCTGGAAAATTCAGGCAAAGTCATAATCTTGCTGAAAGCAGGAGATGGGCAGTCAATTTCACCAGACAGCAGCCTTGCACCGCTTTACCATAATATAGGGGTCCTGCAGTTTTATTCTGGCAATGAAGAAAATGCAATCGACCTGTTTAAAGCCGCAATTGCCTTGGACCCTGGCTATGAAAAGGCCTACAAAAGCCTGGCCTTGGCTGAATACCATAGTGGAAACCTCATCAATGCCATAGCCTACCAGGAAAGGCTCATTGAGCTTTCTCCAACAAGCTCAGAGGCGCAGTGGGACTTGGCAGTTATGCTCGTGGAAAATTTCAGGAATGCAGAAAATAATGGCATGCTGACCCCTGAACATATTGGCTTGCTGAGCCAGGCCCGTCAGTTGTATCTGGCAGTCTATGCTGCAGACAGTAGGAATAGCCAAGCCATGCTAAACGCCGAGGTCATCAGTGGCGTATTGCATGATTACGGCCAGGATTCATACTGATAAGCTGATCAATTTTGACAAAGAATTTATTTTTGAGAGTTTATTTTAGCCCTTTGCCCAGGGCTTGCCTTTTCTTGATGCTGTTGTAAATCAGTATCAGGTCATTGTACAGCAATGCCGTTTTCTTGTTTTTTGATATCTGCTCAATTGCAGTTCTATCCTTGGAAATGCTGTCAAGCAAGGCAAGGTACTCTTTTTCTTCCTCTGCCATGCTTTTTTGCAGCTCATTTTGCGCAAGATGGCTTTTTTTCAGCAGGTGATATGAGTCAGAGAGGTTGTTGTAGGGCTTCACCAATTCTTCGCGCGCCATTATAACGCTTAGTAGGTGTCGATCCCTCGCAATATCCCGGCAAATTGCCATGAACTCCTTCTCATCCTCAATGTCCGCCTTGCGATTGTTCATATTTTTGAGTATTTTCATGGCAGAAAGCACTGCAAAGTGTGGCTCAGGGTATTCTTTGGCAAATTTACTGAAATAGGGGTCAAATACAAATTGTTTTGCGTTGCTTTCAAATTTTGCATCGGGATAATATCCTGCTATGCGAGCGGATAGTGCATTCAAAGCATTGAGCTTTTCCATGAGAGGCATGATGCTCTTGACTTGTGCTTCTGAATCAGGTTCCATGCTGCCTTTCTTGGCCTGCAGCTGCTCGACAATTTTCATTGCCTTGCCATAAAGCTCGCTGATAATTTCCTGCTCCTGCCTCATGAAATATTCAAGTTCATGGTTGTGCATCTCATTGAGCCTTCTTTCTTTGGTCAGCTTTCTGTATTCATTGTATTCGAGCTGCTTGAAGGCCAGTCCAACGAGGAAAGGGGTGGCAAGGATAGCCGCGCCAAGGACCCAGACATTTACCGTATACAATGACCCGACAAAGTAGAGATAAGTGATTGTCAGCGCGCCAAGCGAATCAAAATTTGTCAGGAATTTGTAAAGTTTTCTGCGGAATGGAGCGTATTCCCTCATCATCTCCAGGAAAATCTCAAACGGCTGTTTGCGGATTTTGTGGATGCGGCCCCAGTCATAAGATGTGGTGAAAAAATTCACAACCAGGATAAGGATAAGTAATGCCCACGGAAACTCCCTGAGATAAGAAGGCAAAAATATGGGCGATGGCCGTTCAAATACAAGGCCTGCATATTTCACAAGGGTGCAAGGCTCGCACGGCCCGCCGCAGTCTATTCCGGTTTCCCCCTGGTTCTGGATTCCATCCAGACATGTCGGGCAGGGAGGGCACGGCCCGCCGCAGTCTATTCCGGTTTCCCCCTGGTCTCTTTTTTTGTCAGTGCAGGATGATGGAGGCTCATAAGCGCAATCCCTAAGGGCAAAAGGCTGGTTGTTCATGGAACCGCAATTGTTCAAGTCGCGGCACACCCTTTCCTGCACGCCTCGTGCTGTTGCTCCAGTCCATTGCAGCGGCCTGCAGGACAGCCAAGGTGAACAAAGCCAGTCTTCCACACAATAGTATTGTGCCTGTGCCTGGCTGCTGATTAGGTCCTGAATGCTTGGAATTGACACTGCTGCGTCGCTTTCACTTGTGCCAATGCCGCTGGTGGCCCCGGATCCGCCTCCGGCGCTTCCGCTTCCTTCACCTTCCCCTCCTCCAGAAGGGCATTCCCCACAATCAACAGCGCACGACGAGCATGTTTCACCAGCAGCGCAGAGGTTGTCTCCGCAATACGGTGCCCTAATCACTCGCAGCAAAATTACTTCTGAGTCATTAATCGTGCCATCACTCACAAATATTTCTGCTGTATAATTGCCAATCCCGTATGCAATTCCGGAGAATGTTGCGGTGGCTTGTGTATTCGATATTTTTGAGATGCTCAGGCCGGTATGGTTTGAGGAATATGTCAATGTGTCATAGTCTGCGTCTTCTGCATAGATGCTAAAAGTCAAAATTGCATCTGAGTAAACACTTTGGTCCCCGATGCCAGTGAGAACCGGGGCATTGTTTATATCAACAACTTCAATGTTGAATGTTTGGCTTGATGTGCTTTCACCATCTGAGCATGTTGCATTTATTGTGTAAAGCCCGGTGTCATTATGCAAGGGAGTCCATGTGATTAATCCGGAGCTGCTGCTTATGGTTATCTTGGATACGTTGAGCGAGTATGAAATGCTGTCGCCGTAATCAATGTCATCATCAGAGCAATTTATGTCATAATTGGTTGCATTGCCTTCATAGACAGTCTGGTTTGTCAGGTTCTGCAGGAAATATGGCGCATCATTTGTATTCAGGACGCGTAGCTGGATGTCCTCATAATCGGATAAAGATCCATCGCTAACAATGATCCTGACATAATAGACACCAACATCATCATTGTCAGGAGTGGTGTTGATAACGCCCGTGGATGAATTGAGGGTCAGGCTGGCAAAAGCCGGGCTGACAATCAAGGAGTATTGCAGAGTATCATTGTCAGGGTCAGATGCATTTATATCCAGATAAAAGACAGCATCTTCAGTTGCATTGTGGTTGCCTATGCTGTCGAGCACTGGCGGCCTGTTGATGAACAAATCAACCCGCTTGAATGTCCCGGAGGACCAGACAGAATCATTAAGTGTTCCTGCTGTCTCATTGTTTATGAGAAAAGACAGGGCGTCTCCTTCATCTGCCCCCTCATCCACAGCAGTATCCGGGTCATCGCCATTGCATGACAGGAAACCATAATAGCCTGTTGAGGTTACATTGTATTGTCCGCATAGCACACCATCAGCGTCGTAGAAGCTGACATTCGTGCCAGCGGGGAAAGAGGCTCCAAGTTTATTGACAACAGTGCCGTAATATTCCGCAGCAGGAGGGGGGAAAGCCAAACCCTTATCAGTCAATAACACTATAAAAAATAAGCATGATATTGCCAGTAATGGAAGCAGGGTAAAAAAATTGCCTCGCGGCGTTTTTTCCCTGTTTCGCTTGATTGATTTTTGTGAGTTTGTATTCATTTTATGCATAATCTCCATGTTTTTGGGATAATAGCCAGCTGAGCCCAAGCAATAGCACAAATGCAAAGAGTATTTCATTGATGCTGGCTGGTTTTTGAGGGAGTGTTTTGTCAGGACTGTCTGATAAATGGGATTGGGCCTGATTTGGCTCCGGATTGTCAGTTTCAGAAATTTCAGGTGATGCTCTTTCAATTCCGGATACAGCTGAATCTTCTGCGAAACCAGGGAGTGCCCGGGAAGTCGAGCCCTGTGAAACATCGAGAATGACTTCGATGAAGGCGCCCTGCGCCCAGCCTGTGCTCGAAAGGGTTTTATCTGGATAAATGGCAGTTGCAATCCTGCCATTGACATAAAAGACAATATTTTCATTTTTTGTTGCGCCCTCATCATTTTGTGTTGACAAGTCATCGCCGTTGCATGAAAGGAATCCAAATTTTCCAGGGGTATGGACATCAAATGCTCCGCATCTTGTACCTGACAGATCATAGGCCAATACCCTTGCTCCTGCAGGCGCTGGCTGGCCGTCCAGGATTACATTGCCATAGTACTCTGCAGCAATGGGCGGAAATGCCTTGGACTCTGGCAACATTGACAGGGCTAATAAGAGAAATATGAAAGGGACCAATGCATTGCGGCCCAATGCATTGCTAAAATTGGCCCGAAGTTTCATTTTTGAATTTTGCCTTATGACATTTAGATTAATGCGGTTGAGTGTATAACTGTTTAGACTTTTGTCTTTTAACATCAAATCACCTTGAGAGTTGCATCAATTGTCATGTTGATCCAGTATCCTTTGAAGGGAATCATGTAAAGCAGGTCGCTCAGGCCTGGCGCAAGATTCGGGTTATACACTTTCCATGGGTCAACGCTGTCATTGGAAAAATAGGCATGCACCGAGGTAAAGGTTCCTTGTATAGAAACCAATGCGACAGAGATGTTTTTGGTCTCATTGCTTGTCCAGCCAATCAGGTTCCAGCCAGTGTGCAATGAAATGAAATTTGGCACAGTCACATTGCCGTGCATTGTCAGGTTGGAGGTGGCATTGACATTTACCCAGTAGCCATCCTGGATTGCAAAATAGGCAAGGTCCTGCACGGCAAAGCTGTCCGCGTGCGGGCTGTAGGCTTTCCAGGTGTCATCAATCCCGGACCCGTTGAAGCTATGTATAGATATGAAATTTGGCGGAAGTGTCCGTACAGCATATGTCACGGAAGCGTTGTCTTCCAGGCACGGGGATGATATGAGGTTCCAGGAATAGTTCAAGTCAATATTGCAGGTGATGTTGTAGAATATTTCCTGGGCATAAGTTTGAGAAACTGATTTTCCGGTAATGCCTGAAATTGTGGTGATATTCTTGGAAACCGGGGAGTTTAAAACCAGAAGCAGATACCCTGCCAATAACAACGTCACGAGCAGGGAAATTAAGGCTTTGCGCTCAATTCCCTGCTTTTTGTGCTCAGGGTTTTCCGCCTGCGCAGGATTATTCCCCTTTACCGTTGTTCCCAAGCCTATTGTCATTTTGCAAATACCTCTTGAGTTCGGTAGCTGACCTTGAAATTGCTGAAAAAAATCTCAACATTCGAGTGATACACCGCAGGGTAAAGAATGCTTGACTTACCTATTTTTTCCCCCTGGACTTTTTCCAGGAGACCCGGATAGGCGTAATCTCGTGCACCTGCATTTTGTGATTTTCCATTTGTTGATACCGCTTCAGAATTGGCAGGGCTTCCTGATTTGCCTTTGTGGCTGGATTTTTTAATGTAGCCGTAGAGACGCTGATAGAATCGGATTTTATCCTTGGTGACAAGGGAGGAGGTGTCAAAGGTCAAGAGAATTTTCAAGGCCGTGCCTTCCCGGATTTTGGAAGCTGACTGCATGGCATAAATGACAGTGAGGTCATGGGCGTTGGATATTCTGCCTGACATTTCAGTGCTGTCTGGAATGAGCACTCTGAGAAATCCCTGTGACAGATTTTTTTCAGCCATGTAATCCTGGCAAAATGACAGGATTTCATTTTTCTCTTGGCCAGCTCCAATAAGTAAATGCCGTGCCTTACTGTCAAGATATATGGAAGATATATAGAAGCGCTGGACCAGCTCTGCAGCTAATTTCAATGAAATGCCAGCTAGCCTGCTTTCATCTGGAGTCATTTTTACTATAAATATAAGAAATATCGATTATATAAATGTTTTTATTATAATTATAAGAAAAATAAGGCTGGCCCGATCTTCCTTGTGATATCTTTTTGTATCCCTTAGAAGGGGAATATGCCTCAAAGCCAAGCATGCCAACAACTCATGAAGATTAAGCTGGAAAGAAGCAAGAGAAGAATTCAAGGATGTGAAGGAAAAAAGAAAAAACAAAAAAGAAAAAAATAAATTTTCCGCCTACGTCAGCTCTGCAAAGAAATAATAGTTGGTAACGGCTGAATCATCGCCATTTTCTCCCACTATCATTTCAAAGTCAAAGGAGTCGCCAGTGAAGCCTGTTGCGTCCTGCTCAAGCAATGCTGTATACACAACATTTTCTGTTGAGTTGTCAGTCAGCAATACTTCAACATAGTCAACATATTGTTCACCATTGCTGGTAAACATGTAAGCTGCTGAACAGCCGCTTGCAGTGTTGATTGTAGTGTCGCCTACGCTAAAGCTTCCGCCAAATGAGTTGTTGAATGTCTCATTTACGCCATCCTGGTCATTGGTGGCCATCCCGAGGCTGCCTTCCAGCATGCTTAATGTAACCCTTTGCGAAGCTGCTACCTTGGTAAAGTTAAAGCAGGTTATGTTGGTCCATGTGACTGTTGATGTGTTGGACGCATAAATTTCTCCGCGTGGAGATGCGATTTTCCAGTCATACAGGATGTTATTTGACGAATCTGACAAGGAGATTGCCCCTGTGACGTTTCCGAAATAACCCTGCCACCTTTCCGTGGTCCTGTTGTTGTTAATCACAAGCAATGATACATTGCCTGCCAATGCCTGCACTGTTGTCCCCGAGGTTCCCTCGGTTCGGCCGCTGGAATTCACCAGTGTAACTGAATCCGCGACATCTGGTGCTGCAAACACAAACCAGGCACCCACTAGAAGCAGGGCGCCTATTATGAATGCAGTTGTTGTTGCCCGTTTCATTTCGATTCCACCTCTCCATTCATTTCATTTCGGACATTCTTGAATGCCCTGTTTCCTGTTTGGATCATTCCCTCAGGATCATGAAGAACAAGATATTCGCTGGCGTCTTTCCTTTTCAGTTCAGAAAAAGACTGCCTGTCAATGGCCTCAAACAGCAGGCCGTTTTCGGTGAAGAGTTTCTCCTTTTGCAAATCCTTCAGAAGCTGGGGTGCAGCCTTGCTGCCATTGAAAACCAGCTTCATTTCCAGGCCTTTGGAATTCTCAGCAATGTAGATGCAGTCAAATTCTGCCAGGCTCGGCAGCAACGTGGCATATGCCTGTGCCACTACGGGATGCTTTTTGGCATCTGCCAGCGACCAAATCTTCAGGATGGCTTTGTGGTAATCAGTCAAAGCCAACAGCCTCTTCGATGCAAAATTTTTTGTAATAGATATCAAGTATGCATAATCATCTGTAAGTGTGAAAAGGGCTCTCGGCTTGCCCTTGTCCCTGTTAGATATTTTCTTTTTTTTGACAAGGCCCGCTGCTTCAAGGAGCCTGAGCTGCTGGCTGATATTGGAGATTGTAGTGTTTGTCTTATGTGCGAGCTGAAGAGGGGAGAATTCGCCTGTAGAGAGATGAAAAAGGATATTCCATTTTTGGTCTGTGAATAGCTGCTCCAGTTCCATTAACCCACCTTTGTGACCCGTCTAACCCATTTATCGTCTTGGAGGATTTTTGTATACTAATCTAAAATAGCATACAAAAGCCATTTTAACATACTGATAGTGCAACTAATATATAAATATTTCGATTAGTGATTAAGTAGTGTAGTTTTGTAACACTTTTAGTATATTAATATAATAATTAATTGACTATTAAATTAGTGGCAAAAAAGAGTATCCTCCTATTGGGAATTAGCCTAATCGTGAATCAGGGGATGAAAAATGCCAAAAAGAGATTAAGAAAGGATAAAAAGATAATAGACACAAAATTATAGATGTAGAATTTCATAGAATCTTAGTGGCTACTTGTTCTGGCCAGGCCCGTCATTCTTCTTTTTCCTCCGTTTCCAGAGGATAAGGAGGATGAGCAGGATTATTATTACTATTAATGTGTAGAATAGATAATCGGCTTTGGAAAGTATGAGGTCAAATGTTCCTTCAATTGTATTGACGAGGCTGTTCTCGCGCTCGCCATAGTATACCCTTATCCTTACCTCGCTGTTTTCCTCGACATCTTCACCAATAAGAGGTGGGTCTGCCTTGATTTTCAATTGCTTTTTATCGCCCGGCTCAATGGATTCAATGCTGTCAAATCCGAAAATGTAGAAGTCTCCGGCCACGTCCACATCCAGCAGTTCTGCGTCAATGTAGCATGTGACATCCCCCGCATTCTCAACATCAACATAGAAAGTGTTTCGGCGCAGGTTGAAACTTAGCCCGCCTATGCTTATCTGGCAGTTGTCAAGTATTCGAACTGACTCTATTGTTCCGATATCCTGGTCAATGACTTTTTCCAGGCTGTTTTCAGATTCCCCGTAGATTATATATGCCTGGCCGCTCAGTGCTCCCTCGGGCAAATTTTCAATGTCATAAGTGATGGTCTTGAGCTCGTTGCCATCTATGAAAATAGGTGTTTCGTCTCCCACAGTTATCCTGGTATCATCGCTGGATATGATTGTGTACGTGCCCATGAAGTAGATTCCCTGCTCAGCGGTGTTCCTGAGCGTGACTTCAAGCTTATTGGTTGCGCGATTGTACTTTATTGATTCAAGGGCCAGGTTTATGTTATAGACAGGGAGATAGAACATGTCCAGGGCTTCAACCTGTGAAATTGACCCTTGCGGCTGCCTGGCACCCTGGGCGAATTTGACGAATACGCTTATGCCAATTTGCCGCCTGATGAATGTGGCCGTCCCCACCAGCTCATTCCCAATGAGGATGCCAATCTGGATATCGCTTCCGCGGACATAGTCTGCAATTATTGCAGGCACATTATTTGTGCCGATAAAGACAACAGGCTCTGTGCCCGACATTATTTCCCGCTCAATAAATTCTCCATTTGTGAGGATGGCCTGCTTTGCATGGTTGATGTCCTGGTATTTTTTCAGGATTTCAATGTTGTTGGCAAACCTGTCGCCTCCTTTGTTGATAATCTCGGGATTGTAGGGCGCAAGGGCATCCCTGACTTCCCTGTCAACCAGGCCGTATATCAGGATTTTCTGGGCGTCCTGCTCCTCCAGGAATGAGACAATGTCATCAATGTTTCTCTGGTCCGCGAAAAGGACAAACGATCTTGTTGATGCCGCATATGGCGCAACAGCAATTGCATTGTATCCGTACGAATCATCCACTATTACATAATCCTCCACATCGGCCCTTTCTGCCATGTCAAGGTTGATATTGCCTGGCTTGAATTCCTGCACTTCGTAGCCCCTTCCCGACAGGAAGTTTTGATAGCCAAGCACAAATGGGTTTTTTGATGATGAAAAAACCCAGAGCGGCTCTGTGATAGGGATTTGCCCGGTAATAATGCTGGCGTGCTTGTCGCTCACCAGGAAATTGGTGTTGATTTTTTGGAGCGAGCCATAAAGCATTACTGAGTAGACATCCTGCCAGTCCTGGGAATTGACAAGTATCCTGGTTGGCTCATTGACCTGGGCAATAGACATGGAAAGTACCAGAAGCAGGATTACGGGATAAAAAAATAGTTTTGTAAGATGCCTCATGATAGTATGCTCCTCGTTGCCGCAAACATTTGCATTCCGATAAAACTGGACAATATAGGTGAATCAGATATAAAACCAAATGGTTCCGAATTCTGCCCCTTTTTTCCATTTTTGCATAGCACTAATCATTATATAAACTTTTCTATGGATGATACTGCTGATGCTGTTGCGTATAATGCCCCTGATAGTGCTGCAGAAAATCGCATTATGGCATTATGCTCTGCCATAGGTTTGCCGTTTACCTTGTAGAGATCTTTTGCCTCAGCTCCATGATTATGCCATATGCAACGCTGCGTGTTTGGGGGTCCATGCCAGCATAAGCTTCACGGATTTGGTCGTAAAGGCTCTTGACCAGGAGATAATCCCCATTCTCAAATGCAATGGTGCATTCCCGTATTTTGATGTCCAGCTGGACTATTTTATCTTCAGCCTTAGCCATCTGCCTCGCCGCGCCTGTTTCCGCAATCTCCTTCCTTAATTCTTCCTGTGCTTTTCTCACAGTCACTTTTGCCCTGGCAGTCACAGCCTCTGCGGTGTCAACTTCCACGCCCACCTGGCGCAGCAGCTTCTCAACCTTGGCCTTTATTTGGCTTGAAACCCTGATTTTTGATAATTCGCGGTGTATTAATTTGACTTTTTTCACTGCCTTTTGCTCTTCTGCCTGCTGTTCCTTCAGGCTTTCCCAAATCCTGTTGAGGTTTTCCTTCATTCTCTGCTCATCTGAAAGCATCCTTTCCAGCTTCTTTTCCTTTTGCCTTATCTGGTCATCAATCTCCTTTTCCACCTTTAGGCTTTCGCTCTGCAGGGATGTGGCCTCTTTCCTTGTTTTTTCGAACTGCAGTTCCCTCTCCCTGAGGTCTTTTGTTTTCTGCGCAACTTCCTCTTTTTCCTTTGCCACGCTTTCCTCCCTGGCTTCGAGCTCTTTTTCCCAATTGATCAGTTTTCTTTCCCGTGTATCAGAAATCTTCCTTGTATCCCTTATCAGTTTCTCCAGGTCAGCAAGCTCCTTCTTGGCCTTTTCAGCTGCCTGCATTTTCTGGCCCATGACTATTTCTGCATTCTCAACTTCCTTTCGTGATTTTTCCATTTGCAGCTGCAGCCTGGACTGCTCCTGCGCAAGCCTGGTAAGCCTGGCCTGGTATTCCCTTGCATCTGCATCCATTTTATTGAGCAGTATTCCGGATTCCCTTGACAGTTTCTCCTCCTTTCCCTCCGCTTCCCGGATTTTGGCCTGCTTCTGCTTTATTTTCTCCAGGACAGACTGGTGCTCTGCTTCAGCTGACTCAAGGAGTTTCCTTGCGGTGATGATCTGGGAATCCATGGTCGCAAGCTGCCTCTGCCGGGCGTCAATGGCCTCAGAGATTTCCCTGAGCTTTGCCGACGCGCGCTCCGCCTTCTCTTCCAGTATTTTCTCCTTTTCGCCATGCCCGCTTTCCAGCTGCGACAATGATATTTTTTGCTGCTCAATCTCCTGGATTTTTTCATTGAGCTTCCCGATTTTCCTGTCTGTCTCCTCTTCGCGCTTAGCAGCAGCCATCACTCTTGACTGCGCCTGCTTTTCAAGGTCAGCCAGCCTCGCCTCGGCGCCCATGAGCTCAGAATTCTTTTTGGCAATCCTTCTTTCAACCGCCACCATCTCCCTGATTTTTTCAGCGGCATCTCTCTTTGCCTTCTCCGCTGTTGCTATTCCATTCTCAAGCTCCTGTTTCCCTGAAACAATGGCAGCCTCCTGCCTGCGCATTTCCTTTTCAGCCTCCTCCCGATTTCTCATCATCATGCTGATTTCTGATTTGATGGCCTTGAGTTCATTTTGCGCCTCTGTTTTCCGCATTTCAATTTTCTCCAGTCTATGCATTGCCTGCGAAACCTTTGTTTCCATTTCGCGCTCCTTTTCCTGGATTTTCAGGTTGAGGCTTTCAGCAATTTTTTCCTTTGCTGCCAGGTCCTTTATTCTTTCAAAATGCTGTTGCTCCAGGTTCAGGAGTGTTGCCTCCTTTTCCCTGTGGGCGGCCACAATTGTCTTCAGTTTTTTGTTGACATCATCAAGAAGTTTTTTCTTTCCGCTTATTTCATTCTGCATTTCCCCGAGGGTCCTGGAATTTTGGCTCTGCATGGCCTCGATTTCCCTTGTTTCCCGCTTCAATTGCATTTTCCTTTGATTCAGCTCATCCTCGCCTTGCCTTAGCGCGCCCCATTTCCCGTCGAGGCTTATGCGCAGTGATTCCAGTCTTTCTTCCTCCTGGTCAAGCTCCCTTTGCTTTCGCTCTGCGAGTGACATCCTGTTTTCCAGCTCTTTTTCCTTTTGCACCGCGACATCTATGAGCGATTTGAAATGGGCTTCAAGCGCATGTGCGACACTTTGTTTCTCACTAAAGGTCGCCCTGAGCTCATCTAATTCATGAAAAGTTTTCAGGGGATTTTCTGATGTTTTTTTGCCTGGTTCCTTTTTCACGTTGATTCCTTTGATGCCAATTTTCTTTGTTACATTCCTTATATTCCTGTCAGAAATTTTTTGGCGATTGGCAACTGGTCCCGGAACAGAATCAGGCATTGGCATTTCTTGATTGCCCTGCCTATGAGAATCATCATCTAGTGGTTCCTGTGCTGTCTTCCTCTTTTTGAAAAAACCAAATGGGGAGATTTAAAACCCTCCTTGATTCCCTTGGCTTGGAGTATAAAGCCGATTAAATGATTCATGCTTCATGATTATGCCCCAATTCCCAAAAAAAGGCCAAAATATACCCCTTGCCCATTCTAAAAAAGCCCTTTACTAGTATAAATAGTTTTGTTGTGACTTTTAAATGGGAAATTCCTGGAAACACTGGCTCTTGGCATAATTAAAAATTCGGCAAGAGATGATTACGGCATGAATTTTGGAAACCGTCCAAACAAAAAACACAATTAATATACATTTTTCTATTTTTTGCAGAAAAATATATAAATTAATTATAAATTAATATTAATATGGTTAAGAAGACAATTACTATGACAATAGACGAAAATGTTCTGAACGATTTTAAATCGTATTGCAGGCAAAATGGGATGAAGCTGTCTACCCGTGTTGAGCTGCTGATGCTGGAGAATGTCAAGGCACCAGAAAGGCGGATTTGAAAGTTCGGCATATTTCACGTTAATTCATGTTCAGTAAGAATGGGAATCATTAGTGCCCTTTAATCTTTTCATTGTCTTTTGAAAAAAGAGGGGCGCAAAGGGCGTAGATGTGATGAAGAGAAAGTGGATTGGGTTAGTTGGTATACTTTTAATGCTAGCCCTGTATGCCACGGCCATAGGCGGATTTGGCCTAGCAGACAGCGGTATATTAGGCAGTTCTATAAATACTTTAAACACTATTGATTCCCAAGAAAGCTCTGCAGACTTCATTGGCAGCAAGAATATCTTGACTGCGCCAACGGTGCAGCTGGGAGCCCCGCTCGCCATTGATTTTGCAAGGCTTTCCGCAGCAAATGCCTCCTGGAAGCATGTCAATTTTTCTTTCCTTGACCTTACCATCAGGCACGGAACGCAAGTTTACAAATTCTTTGCCAAGGACAATAAGAAAGAGGTGTCCTTTACCCCCAAAACTGAAGGTGTTTATGTTCTTGAAATTCTTGACACAGCCAGCGGGCTTTCCCATTCGGAGACCTTTTCTGCAGCCATTGACCTGCAACAGGCTAAAAAATCCGCTGGCTCAGCCGCCCAAAAAATCCCGGTGATTCTTACAGACAAAGACAGCTATGAGCTTGGAGAAACAGTCAAGGTAATAAGCAGCAACATTGAAAAATATGCCATGCTGTCAGGCATGCAGGCCAATAGCTTTGACAAGCTTGCAATAGAGATTGTTTCTGATGAGGCCACAGTCAGATTTCTTGGAAAGCAGAATTCCACAAGCTTCTACACGCCAAAAAGCATAGGCATCTACGCAGTTATTGCGAAGCTTGGGGAGAGAGTTATTGCAAATTCCACATTCTATGTTTCTGTGACCGGCGGCGGCCTGCCTGGCAGCGCCGGGCACGGTATTCTCGACATTTATATGCCAAAAACAGAATACAGGATAAATGAGCCTGTCCTTATTGAATTTTCCGTTGCTGTCGGGCAGGATTACGAATTCTACATTGAGTCAGGGGAGGATAAGTACAGCTTCCTTGGATTGATAAGCAACAAGGTCAGCTTTGTGCCGAAGTCTGCCGGTAATTACACAGCCAGGCTGCTTCGGGCCGGGAAGGAAGTGGCTGTGAGAAAATTCCAGGTGAGTGCGCAGGAATACCAGGGAGAGGATAGCATTCCTGCAGATATCCCGGCAGGCGACACAGCAGAATCTCAAAATGTGCCATCTGGCGCCACGACCAGATTGCCGCCATTCTCACCTGGCCAGCCAGTGGAAATACTTTTTGATTTCAGGGACAGGATTGAAAGAAAAAACATACTTGACAAATTGTTCAGGATTACCTCCATAGAATCAGCAACAGGGTATGTGGAAGGCCAGGAATCCAGCAATGGGCTGGCAGTTGCTTTGGAGCCGGCTGAAAGAAACAGGTTTGTGATGAAAATAAGCGGGACCGAGAATTTGCCTGATGGGGTTTATGCGGCTGTTGTGGTTGCGGCCTACGGGCAGAGCCAGGCAGTTGAAAAAATATTTTTTGAGATAAGCGGCCTCACCGATAGCGTCACAGTCGGAAAACAGGAAGTCAAATCTGAACTGCGGCCGGGCGAATTGCCCCTGGCACCTGCTGAAGAAGAGGATGAAAGCGCCATTGTTGCAAAATTCGTCGCAGCCAAATTCACATCGGAGCACGTCATTAGCACCAATATTGATTTCTCCAAGGAGCTTGAAGGAAAAAGGTCTGTGCTCAATGACATATTTGCCACATCCGTCATCGATACAATAAACATTTTTGTCAATGAGGACCCCCAGAAGGAATTATTTGATGTGCAACTTGACTATCTTGGCAAGGAGAGTTTTGCCCTGAAATTGACAAAGAAACAGGAAGTAAAAAGGGGGCTGTATAAGGTCATCCTTGTTGCCAGCTCAGGGCAGCAGCAAATCAGGAAGGACCTGATTCTTGACCTTGATTCCAGGACTGAGAATTCCATAAGCCAGCTTGAGGATTACGGCCTCATTGAAACCAAGACCCGCCTGGACCAGCAGTTGGCCAGTTCCATGAATGGCAATGAGTTCAAGGTTATTGATAAGGATGGCAAGGGAATCAAGTCCAGGGCGCGCCTCAGGGGCATGAGTGATGGCAAGGCAGATGTTGACGTGCAATTGACCGAGCCAAAAGTCAATTTAATCTCAGTAAGGGGGATGGACACACAAAAATCAGCTTTCATAAAGTTTGACACAGCTTCAAAGCACATGCCTGCCCCGCCAGGTGAAAAATGGGAAAAGGTCTATGCCATTGACCCGGCAGGCATTGATGCACAGTCAATGGCAATATCAGCTATAGCCGAAGGGATGTACCTGTACAAATGCAAAGAATGGGATTTTGCAGCACAGCAGTGCAGTGGGGATTGGGCAAAGATAAAGGACCTTGTCATTGGGCAGCCATACATTGTGGATGTTGGGCCAAATGATCCGGCCTTTGCTGAATCAGGATTGATAGCGGTAAACACCAACAAGTCAATTTTCCTGCCTGGCGAAGCTGCCTTTGTTGCCATTGGGCTGCTGAATAATCAGGGGAATATGGTCTGTGATGCTGATATGGCCCTTTCCATAACAGATCCATCAGGCCTGGTTACCTCTTTCGATGTCGACAGCGGAGGCATCACAGTTTCCCCCGAATGCAGCTATTACGGCCCAACAAGCCTGCCAGACTATTATGCAACATATAATGTAGGAGGGACTGGCACTTATATAATCAATGTCACTGCAAATTGGACCCAGGATGGCGCGCCAAACAATGCAATCAGGATTTCCAATTTCTCAGTGCAATCCAGCGTTCCGTTTGACATCTCCAGGATTACCGCGACAAGGATTTTCCCCTATGTTCCATATGATGTGAACATTACGGTTGTTGCAATTCAGGATTATTCCGGCCCGGTTTATGAATATGTCCCGGCCAGCTTTGCCATTGAACCCAGCCCCAATTTTGATGTTAACACAGTCAATCAAACCAAGGTGTTGTCATGGATTGCAGATTTTTCAGCAGGAAACAGCTATAAGCTCAGCTACACCTATGATGCTCCGGATATAAGCCCATATTTCTATATGATAGGGCCTTTGGAAATCGGAAATTTCTCAGAGGCCAGGCAGTGGGAAATAGCCAGCGACGATAAAGTCCTCCAGTCAGTGGCAATGACTGCGCCTGCGACAAACCAGTCCATTTTGCTGGGCGCAACTTTTACTATAACCTGCACCCCAACCTGCACTGGATCTGGCGCAAATCCAACAGTGACACATACATACCAGTGGTGCGAAGATATTGACTGCTCAGGTGGCGCCAACACAATTTCTACCAGTTCAGGGACATCAGATGAATTATCTGTCGCAAACAATCCTGAATCAAATGCCTGCAACCAGGCGGTCAGCGATACAATAACTGCAAGAAATGTGGGCACTGTCTATATTAGGTGCAGCTCTACTGCAAATGCAGTAACCAAGACAAGCTCACCTACAATAGTTGTGAATGTGTCAGGCGACGTCGGGCCGTATCTTTCATCCAGCCAGACTCCCAACCCTGCAAAAAATACAACATCTATTTACCAGAATACTGCAGTGCTTTTTAATGCAACATGGGAGGATGATTATGGCCTGATAGGCTGGAAATTCTCATGGAACAATTCAGGCTCGTGGGTCAACGTCACTTCCCAAAGCTTCACTGGCCTGATTAATGTTTCAAACATAACTTTGACTGTGACAGCTGCCGAAGGGAGCATTATCGGCTGGCTGTTCTATGCGAACGATACGGCAAACCAGACATCTAACAGTGGCATTTCCACATTCACGGTTGCCTCAACTACTGATACTATTGCACCCTCAATCACCAATTTCAGGATTTCGCCCAATGTCACAGTTTCGGGTGGGATTGTTTATATCAACGCTACTATAACGGACAACTATGGTGTTAATGGCGCTTATGCTGAAATTCAATTTCCAAATACAAGCAAATTCAACTACTCTATGAGCAATTCGGGAAGTTCATATTATTATGCGCATACAACAGATGTCGGCGGGAATTTTTCAGTGATTCTTTATGCAGTTGATGGCAACAGCAACTACAATATCACGGCCAATGACAGGAAGTATTTCAATGTGACGTCATACATTTTCACCAACACATTTTATTATGCTCCTGGGGAAACAGTGACTGTCAAGGGAATTGGCTTCTCCTCAAATAACAATGTGACATTGAATATCCTGGACAACACATGGCAGTCTGCATCCGGGTATCCTGATACCACTGTCCAGACCAATAGGACAGGAGGTTTCACAACGACATGGCAGATTCCAACTTCCTCAACCTCAATAAGAAGCGGGAATTACACGATTAATGCAACAGACAACAAGCTCTCGTGGCTCAGGAACACAACAGGCATGGCAGTTGTGCTGAAACCCTATGTCGCAATTGAAAATGATGATGATGGCACTGGGAGTGTCCTTTATGAAGTGAACAACAGCGATGATGTGCCTGCTGTGGTGAACAGTGCTGGCGGCAGTGAAGATTACCTTGAAATGAACTGGAGCAATGGCTTCAGCGGCCTTTATGTCATAAACAAGGTTGAAGTGCTAATTCAGCATTATGCCAGTGCTGCGGAGACAATGTACATACAGTGGTGGGATGGCAGTGCATATCAGTCAGTGTGCACAATCGCAACCACGACGACGGAACAATTCAGCAACTGCACAATATCGGGCATTGACACCATTGCTGAAGCAAACTCAATAAGCCTGAGATATACGGACAACAACGGCGCAGCTGCAAGGGACATGAGTGTTGATTTCATTTACATGCTCATTAATTATTCGCTGGACACGAACACACATGTAATAATACAGAAGCCATCAAGGCCAAAGAATTTCGGGAATTTCACTGACACAGGCAACAATCATGCGTATTTCGGGGGGGATTCTGCCCGTCCGCCTGTGTCAATTGCATCAGGCCAGGAGTTGACATCTTCGGATTATTCTATGCTTATTTCAAGCGACAACCAAAAGTTCAGCAGCATAAATGAGACAGTTGGCTCTGTTGCATACCATGTTTTTAATTTCAGGGTTCCGGAAACCAATGCAACCCTTTCAGAGTTCAGGGTTGTGTATGAGGGTTTTGCATCCAGGGGAACATCAGCGCAGGAGAGGGCTGTCGGCTACAGCGTATTTTTGTGGAATTACACCGCAAGTTCATACTCACTGATACAGAATACAAGCTGGAGCACTCTTGGCACAGATGTTGTGTTCAATAGGTCTTTTGCCAATCCAACGTATTTCATAAATGCAACAGGGGATGTCAGCCTTCTTGTTGAGGCGATGAACGCAACGGGCGCCGGTGTCGGCGAGGGCCGGAGCAATCTCACAACAGACTATGTTGCGCTTGAGCTTACACTGCATCCGCTGCTGAGCGGCATCCAGATTATCAATTTCACTGCCACAGATGGGGATACAATTTCAGCCTGCAATTACAGATACAGGAATGGGACAGACACACTTGGCCACATCTTCATGAACAACACAGTCGGATACGACTGGATAAATTACAGTGACACAAATGATTATGGTGATGGCTTTTACAATATTGATGCGAATTGCACTGACAGCCTTGGGAATTACAATGCAAGCGAGACAATTTATGCGCTGATTGACAACACAAACCCAACTGTCACATTGAATTCGCCGGTTAACCTAGCCAACTACACAACTTCATCAGTTACGCTCTCCTGGACTGCAAGCGATGACCAGCCGGGCAACCTGAAGTGCGACATATTGATTAATGGCGCCAAAAATACCAGCCATCCAATTGTCTCAAGGAATGGAGTTGCTCAGGAGTATTCCCTTTCAGGGCTCAATGATGGATGGTACATATGGAATGTAAATTGCTCTGACCTTATCGGAAATTATGATGCTGCCACAGAGCGAAATTTCAGCGTTGACACGTCCCGCCCGACGGTCCAGCTAAACTGGCCTGACATTGATTATTCAACTGCATCGTCATCAATCACATTCAATTACACGCCAAGCGACTCCACAACCGGCCTTGCAAATTGCACATTGGTGCTGGATACGGCAGCCAATTTTACTAACAGCACAATAACCAACAATCAGCCCAATTTCTTCAGCATATTTGGCATAAGCGGTGGCAAGCACAACTGGAGCGTCAATTGCACTGACTATGCCGGTTTCACAGGCAATAGTACCACCAGGAATTTCACGCTGGACGCGGGCGGGCCCGTGGTTGTCCTTAACTACCCGGTATCTCTGAACATTACTTCCGGAAATGTGCAATTCAATTTCACAGCAACTGATGACACAGATGGGGTTGTTGACTGCAACCTGACCCTGGACAGTGTGGTAAACAACACCGCATTGATTTTGGCAACCAGCGGGGCTAATACGCTTTACACAATCACTGGATTGAACGATGGTGACCATGTCTGGAATGTCACCTGCTGGGATGACGCAAACAATCCAGGCGCTGCTTCAAATGAATCATTTACAGTCGACAAACCACCCAGGGTCACCCTGAATTTTCCAATTGACTTCAACGCCACAAACATGACATTGATACCATTTAATTACACACCTTCTGATGCATATGATGTTGCGAATTGCACACTCTATCTGGACGGCGCGTTTAATGCGACAAACTACAGCATCACAAACGGTGAGCCAAATTTCTTCAACATTTCAGCATTGCTGGAGGGGAATCATTATTGGCAGGTAAATTGCTCAGACAGCAGGGGCTCGGTTGGCAATTCCACTTTTGAAAATTTCACAGTGGATTATTCCAAGATGTCCATCAACCTGAGCGCGCCGCCGAACGGCACCCTTTTCCAGTCAAGCAGCATAACATTCAATTTTACAGCGACGGACAACCTTGACCCGGGCTTGTCATGCTATATTACAATCAACAATGTCATTGAGGCATCTGGCATTGCAGCGACCTCAGGCTCAGTATCGACTACTCTGGTTCCAGGCTTGACAAACGGGTACAAATACTGGAATGTAACTTGCCAGGATGATGCCGGAAACCAGAACACCAGCCTGACCTGGGAATTTAATATCTCGTCTCCCACGACGGTAAATCTTACATCCCCTGCAAACAATTACTTCCAATCCCTGCCAAACATTACATTGTATTATACTGCCAACAGCAGCAACGCAATGGCCAACTGCAGCTTATACATCAACAATGCCCTCAACCAGACAAATGCCACCCTGCTCAACACCACCGGCGGCCAGAATAATTTTACCCTGGGCGATTTAGGTGATAAGCAATATAACTGGTCAGTCAGCTGCATCGACATCACAGCTTTGGCTGGCTCGTCAGAAAGGAGGATTTTTTACATTGATTCGGCAGCGCCGGAAATAGCGCTCAATTTTCCGTCGAACAATACAAACCATACTGCGGTAAATATCAGTTTTAATTTTACAGTATCGGATTTGCTGAGCACAAATTTCTCCTGCAATATCACCGTCGACGGAAATAGGAATAATTCCCAAAATATCATTGCCTACAACAATATTCCCGCCGAGCATAATATCAGCAATTTCAACGAAGGCTTCCACCAGTGGAATGTTTCATGCAGCGACCTGGCAAACAATGGAAATTCGAGCGCAACGTACATTTATTACATCCGCGCCCCGCCGAGGGTTTCATTAGCTAATCCGCTGCAGAATTACACCACACCTTCGCAAGACATTAATTTCAGCTATATCCCGTATGACGCCTTCGGAATTTTCAACTGCAGCATTTATATCGACGACATTCTGAATTTGACAAATGACTCCATCATAACAAACAATTCGAATTATTTCAACATCACTGGAATAAATGAAGGCGTCCACAACTGGACAGTCAGGTGCACAGATTATGATTATAGCGTCGGAAATTCCTCGGCCCGCAATTTTACCGTCGACATGACAGGGCCCAATGTCAGCCTGAGCTACCCCGCTCCTGGAGCAATTTTTCCGCAGGGAACTAATGTTACATTTAATTTCAGCGCAGTGGATAATTTTGACAACATCCTGAAATGCAACCTCTCATTGGACGGAATAGTCAATGTTTCCGGAATCTCTGCGCAGGCAAGCCAAAATACCTCAGTTACAGTCTATGGCTTAAACAGCTCAACACATTTTTGGAATGTTACCTGCGAGGACAATGCGGGGCTCACAGGGGCAAGTGCCACGCGCAACCTGACTTTGCAGGAAGTCCCTGAAATTTATCTTGCATCTCCACTCACTGGCGATGGCTTCACTGATCCAAATGTGACGATGTCCTACCAGGTATTTTCGGGCTATGACCTTCTCAGTTGCGGGCTTATAGTCAATGGGGAGACTAACCAGACCAACACTTCAAATGTGCAGCTTGGCGGCCCATTGAGCTATTTCAACCTGACAAATCTCACAGAAGGAAGGTACAACTGGACTGTGAACTGCACAAATGTGAATGGAATCACAGGAACTGCGACCGAGGAATCATTTGACATAGACAACAGGACCCCGCTTCTGTCGCTGGTTTCACCTTCAAACAATAGCGTGAATTACCTGTCATATATGGACTTCAAATTTAATGTAACTGACAATGTCGATGCCAATCTCAGCTGCAACCTGAGTGTCGATGGAACTATTAATCTTTCCAATTTCGGGGCAACAAGCAATACAACCACCACAAAGACAGTCAATGATTTCATTGAGGGCTACCATTACTGGAATGTTACCTGTTGGGACAATACAGGCTTCACCAATGAAAGCCCGACCTGGCAGTTTTACCAAAATTTCTCACCTTCCCTGACATTGGACTTCCCTGATGACGGTTACTTCACAAGGCTCACATCCCTGGATTTCAATTTCACCCCGCTGGACAATGATGCCAGCCTCCTGGAATGCCGGCTAAATATAGACAATACCCAGAACGGCTCAACATTCATAACACCGGCCTCAGGAGCACAGTTGACCAGGACTGTAAATGATTTCAATGAAGGCATCCATAACTGGACTGCCAATTGCACTGACAACGACCTGAATGTCGCGGCCCCGGCGTGGAGAACATTCTACATTGATCTCACTGGTCCTGGCATTTACCTGCACACACCAAATGGGACAAGCTACTCCTTTGATGAGGTCATTTTCAATTACACGGCAATAGATAACTTTGGCACAAATCTGAGCTGCAATCTTACAGTGAACAACACCCTGCGCTCCCAGGGAATGAGTGCCACATCAAACCAATACTATAATTTGACAGTGGCCAACTTCACTGATGGAAGGCTTTACTGGAATGTTTCCTGCACAGACCAGGCCGGCAATTCTGGGAGCAGCACGTTGTTCAATTTTTCAATGCAAGTTCCGCCCACAGTGATTTTAGGGCACCCGCCCAACAATACCAGGGCCAGCGACACAAATTATTCATTCAATTTCACGCCGAACGACAATTCTTACAACATCAGCAGTTGCACTTTGGTTCTCAATGATATTGCCAATAACACAAACAGCACATTGGGCTATGGCCTTGAAAATCTTGTAAGCGGCGACTATCTTGTCCATGGGAGCTATGACTGGACGGTAAATTGCACCGACCATGCAGGAAACATCGGGACCAATACAACGGCCAAAAGGTTCTATGTGGATCTTTTGGGCCCGGGGTTTGCAATGACAACCCCCTATGATGGTGAGACATTCAACTATGATGATATTTACTTCAATTTCACAATATTTGAGCAATTCGGCTTCAACAACACAGTCAATTGCAACCTGACACTGGATGATATTGTGAATAGGAGCGTATCATCATATCCTGGGACTCCCAATGCTGTAGAGATAGGCAATATTAGCCAGGGCGACCACAATTGGACACTTGTCTGTTGGGATGACCTGAACAATACAAACACCAGCTCCACCTTAAGCTTCATAGTCAATGCGCCTGACCTGGTTATTACGCCAGGCAACATCACTTTTAACAACACCAATCCGGACATCAATGACAGCATTTTAATCAATGCCACAATTTATAATGTAGGAGGGATAGAAGCTGATAATTTCGATGTTTATTTCTTCGACAGGTCCACATTTTTGGGGATTGCCAGTGTGGCCACATTGGCATCCGGGACCAGCACCACAGTAAATGCAACCTGGAACATCACAACCGGATTCCGTAGCATAACAGTGAATGTCAGCTATGCCGGTGTGGAACTAAATTATACCAACAACAATGCCACAAATAACCTGACCCTGCTTTATCCGAGGATTACAGACCCAGTGAATAGCACGTGGAGCCGGATTACCTCGAATAATCTCAATATCAAGGTCAATGATTACCTGAATAATTCCCTGAATTACACTGTTTATCTGGACAATGCGCCAAATTCCACATTCGAATTCACCGACGGGTTGGAAAGTGTCTACATTGCGAACCTGAGCGAGGGCAAGCACACTTTCATTGTGGAAGCCCTTGCGCCAAGAGCTGATGTTGAAGGCATTGATATTGGTTTGACCCGCAGGAAAAACAGCTCGCTCTTCGCGCTGAATGTTGACCTGACAAATGCCACCATATCCTGGGAAACCGCCAACAACAGCTGGCATTCAGATTTTAGCCCGGAAGTCTGGTTTAATATTACCGACAATCTTGCGAGCCTGATAAATTATACAGTTTACCAAAACGGTTCCTATTATGTCCAAAATTCAACAAGCAACGGCACCAGCATTCATGTGAATCTTTCAACACCATCCCAAGGCCCCTGGGAAATAATCATTGAGGCCGCTGACTTGGCCGGGAATAAGAAAAATTCCACTTTCCTGAGAGTGAATATAGATACCAACCCTCCATTCCCCAATATCACCACAGCAAACAACACGAATTCCTCGGATATAACCCCTTTGATTGAATTTAATATTACAGATAACCTTGCTCCCACATTAAATTACACATTCTACATAGATTTCATGGCAGTGAGCACTAATGGCACTGTGAGCAACGGGGCAGCTGGCGCCAATTCATTGACTTCTCTTGCAGATGGCTATCACAACATCACTTTGGAGGCAAAGGACCTGGCAGGAAACAGGCAAAATTCCTCATACATCACTATTTTTATTGATTCAACCGCGCCTGTCATCACCATCCAAAGCCCGACAGATGGCAACGCATTTGGCTACATCATAGATTTGCTTGCCTCAATTACTGACGCCGGGACTGGCCTGGACACAGCGTCTTATGCATTGCTCAATGACTCAGGAAGCATTTACCAGGCTGGAAGCCTTAATGCGACAGGCAATTTTGATGCATGGTGGAATTCCACCATAAACGTAACTGAGGCTGCGGATTATATTTGGGTGATGTTCAATGTAACTGCCAATGATACCTTGGGCAACAGGGCCAATGCCAGCGTCCGGTTCATTGTTGACAACAGGAAACCAAGCATAGTATTCTATGCTCCTGACGGCACAGATTACAGGGATGATTTCTACCTCGACATGAGGATACAGAACAGAAACCTCACAGTTTCCGCTTATAACATAACCAATTCCACTTTTGAGAGGATGGCAAACAACAGCAATATGTCAATTGGCCAGCAGTATTACAATTGGTCAGACTTGATCTCAATTCCTGTTGCGACTTGGCCTGAGGGAGTTTACAATGTTTCAGTCTATGCTGTTGATTCAGTCGGCAATAACAGGACAAGCTACAATTATTTCAGGATAGACAGGACCCCTCCATCTGTAATTCTCTACGAGCCCATTGCATTCTATAATACATCAAGCCAGAGTGTTTATTTCAATTTCAGCGCAAATGACACATTTGATGCGCAAATGATCTGCAATCTGACAGTCAATGGTGCCATTGTTGCACAGGATATTCAGGCCAATAATGGAACATATGCAAATGTCACGGTGAATGGCCTGGCCCAGGGGCCAAAAATGTGGAATGTCACTTGCCAGGACAACGCTGGCAACAATTTCACAAGTGAATCAAGGAATTTCACAATTGACCTTACAGGGCCGGGCATGCTGATGAATTCGCCGGTAAATGGGTCCTGGTCCAGTGCAACGATTATTGACTTTTATTTTACTCCATCTGACAACTTATTGGAAGTGGAAAGCTGCACCCTGATCATAAATTCCACTGCAAATGTGACAAATAGCACCATCAGTATGGGCCAGCAAAACCAGTTCCAGCAGGCATTCCCGGAAGGAAGCTATACATGGAGCGTCAATTGCACAGATGACGTGGGCAATGAGGGCACAAACAGCACCCAGTGGCAGTTTTATGTTGATTCGAGCGCGCCCAATCCTGTCATAACATACTCAAACAACACATGGCTTTCAAGCATTTATCCGGATATCACATACACAATATCAGACAACCTGGACACACTGCTTAATTGGACTTTCTATGTGAATGGGACTGCCAACATCTCCGGAAATATCAGCAACGGAGGCTCTGGCAGCCAGCTGGTTGGGCCAATGGCTGAAGAGGATTACCTGATAATTCTGGGGGCCTTTGACAATGCAAACAATACGCGGAATTCCAGCTTCATTGTAGTGCACATTGACACCACCTCTCCTAATGTCACTCTGCTGGCACCTGCAAACAACAGCAATTTGTCCAACACCTACACCACTTTCAATTTCACTTCCGCTGACAATCGCGCAGCCCAATTATACTGCAATCTTACAATTGACAACGCAATAAATGTATCCGGAATAATAATAAATTCAACACTGAACTACAGCCAGTATGTTTCAGGGTTCAATTCAGGCCTGCATAACTGGAGCGTGTCCTGCAGGGACAATGCCTCAAACACAGGCACAAGCCACACTTTCTACTTCAATGTCACGCCTCCTGACCTTATCATAACGACAAACAACATAACTTTCAATGAAAGCAGCTTTGTCGAGGACAAGCCATTCATTGTGGAGGCAAATGTCTGGAATATCGGAGAAGGGGCGGCAAACAACTTCACAATAGGGTTTTACCTCGGTGACCCTGATAATGGCGGCACACAGCTTGGCAATAGCCACCTGGCCAGCCTGCAGCCGGGTGAAAACATAACAGTCAACACTACAGTGACACTTGATATCGGGGATTTTTCAATTTTTGTGCAGGTTGACAGGAGTAATTTGGTGTCTGAGGAGATAGAGACAAACAACAAGGCCAACAGGACAGGCAATGTCGGGGCCTACCAGATAATTTATGGCAATCTTTCAGGTGATTTGGTATTAAGCCTGAATGCGAGCAAAATTTTTAGGTGGGACTTCAGCAATTCCACTTCCGGCACGGTTTTTGCAATTGACAGCGACAGCCAGGTTGTCTGGAGCAGCCTTAAGGCATTGGGAATCAATTCAACGGATGAGAATTCTACAAATGATTTCTATGAGCTTGACTCAGGCCTTTTGATGGGCAATCTCACCGATTCAATCAATGTTACCTGGACTGACCACGGCATTCCCCTGAACAGGACAAACCTCACTATATTTGGCAAGACTGTAATCAATGTCCCGCTTGTCAATACCACCAACACAAGTGTGTTTTCAACCGGGATTTTATGGGACAGCACCGATGCGCCGGCTGCAGAGTACAACGGGACCCAGGATGTCATATTCATAGCGCCAATCAATAAGGCGCAGCCCGGCAGGTATGGCACATATGACTTTGAAATGAGGATACCTGCAAGGCTGAGGCAGTACATACAGCCTGACCTTGACACAAGCGTAACAGTTTATGTGGAGCTAAGATAGATTTGAAGCCAGAAAGAATGGAAACCCAAAAACAGATTTCGAAAAAACAGAAGTTTGGTTTGAAGTATTTGAAAATCCTCCTGATGATATTTCTTTTTGCCGCATCATTGCAGCTTGCCTCTGCGCAGGCGCCCCAGCCGCACAACATCCAGGGAAGGGTGTTTGCAGACAACAGCAAAACTACAGGTGCTGAAGCAAACCTGCCTGTTATTTTGAATGACACCTCGAGCGGGAATGTTGTCCTGACATATACGCAGAATCCTGGCCCGCCACCGCTAAAAGGCATTTATTCGGCAACAATACTTGGCATTACCGGAGACTTGATTATAGCAACATCCTACAACGCCACGCATTACGGCACTGCCAATACAACCCTTCTTTCCACCACAACGGCCTTGGATGTGATCTTGAACCAGAGCAGGCCCAGCGAAACCAATGTCACCATATTTTTCCCGGCAAACAACAGCGTCAGGAATACAACAGATGCTTTCAACCTTACTGCAAACATAAGCATTCTTGGCGCGGATGCATCTGACTGCAATGCAACCATTTCGTTTTCAGGTGGATATGCTAATATCACCCAGGATCAGCAATTCAGAATAGAGCTCGGCGATATTGCCTATCATTCCCACAGGACAGCTGCCTGGAATATTTCAGGCATAAAAGAGGGCACCCTAAATGTAACAGTCAGTGCATCCTGCGGAACAGATGGCCTGAATCTCCAGGGATTAAGCAGCTATACTATTCTCCTGGACATACAGGATACTACACCACCGACAATCAACCTTGAATACCCTGCCAATGGCACATTCACAAATTTCCATAACCTGACATTCATGTACAATGTTTCAGAAAATACCGGGCTTGAAAACTGCAGCCTGTATATAAATGAAGGATTAAATCAAACTTCCTCAAATTTGGAAACTTATGCCCGGCATAATTTCACCATCGAGGAAGCCCAGGACGGGGAATATGAATGGTTTGTTTCCTGTTTTGACAACAGCACAGGCAGATTGCAGGGAAACAGCACACGAAGGGCAATTACAGTTGATACAGTTGCACCTGGCATTTCTCTTCTGTCACCCTTCAACAATTCAGTCATGGATTCATACAGCCTTTTGTTTGAATACAATGTGACCGACAGCTTTGAAGTGAGCAATTGCTCATTTATCCTGCAGGGCCAAACCGTTGAAATAAACACCTCGATAAGGCTGAACCTTTCAAATAACTTTTCCAGGTCCATTCCCGGAAACGATTATGCATGGCAGGTCAATTGTACAGACAGGGCAAATAATCCCGGGGCTTCCCCGTTCTTCAGGATTCGCACTCCAGATTTCAAGGTATATTCAGAGGACATTCACTTGAGCGTCGCGAACCCTTCTGAGAAACAGAACATAAGGATCAATGCAACCATTTTCAACCTTGGCTCAGGAAACTCAAGCCTGAACCTGACTGCCCAATTTTTTGAGGGCCATCCCTTATCAGGCGGATTTCAGCTTGGATCGGACTTTTCCCTGAACATATCAGCTGGCGGCAATGCCTCTGTTGAAGTCGATTATTACACACGGATAGGCTCTGCGACAATTTTTGTTGTCCTGGACCCGGTTTTATCAACAAACGGCTCATTAATCGAGTCCAATGAATCCAACAACATTGCGAATTTTACAATTAACATCACTGCTTACTCCACATTTTATGGCAGCGTCATTTCAGACATTTTCCTTGATACATCCCAGAACCTGACAGTGTTTGCCTGGATGAATGCAGTCGGATATGACGGAAATATATTTGCCACAGATTCGGAGAGCATTGTTAACTTCAACAATCTCACGGCATTAGGCTGGGATTTAGCACATTTGCCGAGGCTGGAGGATTTCGCCGAGCTCGACCTGAGAATAAACATGACTAATTTAACTGATTCCGTTAATTCCACCTTTACTTACCTCGGCGGGGCCAGGTCATTTTCTAATTTTACAGTTTTCAACTATGGAATCCTTGATGTCCCTGTCATCAACAGCACCAATAATTCAGTCTTTCAGACTGGGATCCTCTGGGACCATTCAGATGAGAACCAGGGGCAGTTTAATGGGACACAGGATGTGGTTTTCATTTCAAAAATTGTCTCATCTGCATACGGACAATATGGCAATGTGGATTTTGAAATCAGGATTCCCTCAAGGCTGAGCGCATTGGCCCTGCCTGAAGGGAGTGTCAAGTTTTACACAGAGCTCAGCTGACTCATGCTTCATCACATCACGCGGCGCCTGCTGGCTTCGGCTGGCGGGCGCTCGCGCCCCTTTTCATCATGGCACCGAATATTGGACTATTACTTCTGAATCATAACAAAAGTATTTATACTGTTTTGGCAAAGATAGATTAGGGGACAGTCGCGTATGGATAGGGATGCAGCATAATTCCTGGTAAGACAAGGGGCGCTTGAGAAAGCTGAAAATATATAAAATCACTATATGGTCCAGTTATTTTGATTGTATGGAACATGCAATTGCAATACAATATATATAGTGTATCTATACAGAGTATGTATATAGTGTATGCCCATGTAGAAAAAAAGAGGGGAAGATGGTTAAGGAATTGATTAAGAGTGTTCTTGGCAAAGGAGCAGACAACGCTGATTCTGTTCCAGATGAATTGCCAGGCCTTGTTGAGGATGCAAAGCCAGCAGCCGCGCCTGCAAAAAATGCTCCCCCTGACGAGCTGCCGGACCTTTCTCCAGTCAGAACAGCAAAGCCCGCGCCTACCCCTGCCAAAGAAGCAACCAGGCCCGAGCCACAGCCCATTCCGGACAAGGACAGGACTGTGATTGAGCGTGAGATTGAGATGATGCACGAGGAGCTTAATTCTGATCCCGGACCGACAGTCCAGCCCATGGCAAAGCAGGGCCAAGATGATTTTTCACAGATAATAGCCAAAGCTGCCTCCGGCCCCGGTCCAGAAACGCCAGTCCAGGATGCACAGTTCAGCATGAGGAGCATGGCAACCAGGCTGGAGGATGAATCAGGTTCACCGGGATATTTTGCGCATCTTGCCAAAGTCATTAAAGAGCAGGGATTCAATGAAAGCCTTCTTTCCCAGGACATGTTCCAGAGGATGAAAGAACACTATGATGTCCAGGAGCATGAAGAAAAGGGGGTTTTCACAGGGGATGAAAAGGAGCTGAACGCCAAATTGCTGTCAAAGCTCGAGGAAATGAAAGAGGTTGAGGCAAAATGGCAGGTGCAAAAGCAGATACTGGAAGAGGACAAAAAATTCTTATTGCAGAGGGAAAATGAGATAAAAGACAAGATAGAGGGTTTGAAAAGGATAAGCAAGGAATTAAAGTTCCATCAAAATGTTCCGCCTGAAAGGTATTTTGTCCTCAAGAACAAGATAGTGATACGGAATGTGAAGGAGATGATTGATATCCTAAAGGTGATAGATGATGCCACTTTCAGCCACCATGTAAATGAATACAAGAATGATTTTGCTGAATGGGTCAGGTTTTCAGTGCGCGATTTAAGGCTCGCGGAAAAGATCTCCGGCATCCGCGGCAGGAAAGGCTTGATAACCGCAGTTGAGGATGAGATAAAAAAGGAAGAGGAGGATTCGCATCCAGTCAGCTATTTTTTCAAGGCCGCGCTCGAGCAAAAAAATGCTGAGGAAAAGCCTGACGGAAAACAGGACCATGAGACAAAAGAAAAGGCAAAGCCGGCGCCAATATCGCTCTCCGACCATGAGGATAAGCAGGTAATCCCGGAAAATTATTTCAGGCTGAAAAGCGGTGAAGTGATTAAGAGGATTGAGGAGCTTCCCAGGGCAATGCGGAAAATTTCAGATGATGAGTTTTACCATCATGTTAATGAGGAAAAAAATGATTTTGCTGATTGGGTGCAGCATGTTTTCGGGGATGAAAAGCTTGCAGGCTATATCAGGCCAATAAAGAACAGAAAAGAGCTGGTTGACTTTCTGGACATTTTTCTTTGAATTTGCCTGAAATTTATCGACGATGATGAAATTCTTGGAGATAATTGTATGGCAAAATTCAATGTGGGAGGGGATAAATGCCTTTTCTGCTATTAACACCGTTAATAATGAGTTTTAGACTAATGATTATGTACTGCATGTTTAATCTATTCTAAATTAGTTATAAATACTTTATTTTGAATTAAATTGGTTATAAATGCCTATAATAAAATACCTATTTATAAATTAAAAAACGAAACATTTATATAGGAGTATACATATTAGTATACTAATTTCCGATAAATGTTACCAATTGTGTTAATCGGATTTTAATTTAGTAAAAAATCATCCAGTATGGATAAATGATAAAAAAGTGAAAGAAAAATGGAAGGCAAAAGTCCTGAGAAAGAGGTGTAGGTGATGGAAATCAAGAAAAAATCAATTTTAGTTCTGCTTGGTTTGTTTGGCATTCTCGCTGCATTGTATGTTTATGCCGCACAAGTGAGTCAGCCGCAGGGGCCAGACTCAATTTCCGTTCTCAACTCTGGAAGATATCAGGAAAAAAATACCTCTGTCACAATTGTGGCTGAAGCAGGAAACGTCACCGAACTGTTAATAAACGATACAAGGTCTACAGAATCATGGCAAGGTTACTATGGAAACATTTCTGGTACAATAACCTTGGATGATGCATCAAACTATACACTCTACAGCTGGAGCGCAGCAAGCCCAACCGGAGAAATATATGCAACCAACATCTCAACAGGGATTGCATGGGCTACTGTAAAATGCCTAAACTTCAACGGTGCAAGCAGTTCTGACACAATCAGTTACCAA
This sequence comes from Candidatus Woesearchaeota archaeon, assembly GCA_018303405.1. NCBI lineage: Archaea > Nanobdellati > Candidatus Woesearchaeota > Candidatus Woesearchaeota archaeon. The sequence continues at coordinate 63,417 of JAGVYD010000018.1, forward strand.
ACTATGAATGAAAGCTCGCTTGAAAATGATTACAGCATCAATTCCACAGACAATGACGGCTTCAGCGAAACCTTCACGCAGACTTACACATGTGGTGGCGGAGAAGCAGCATGCTTCAAGATTGGACAACTGACAGTGCCCAATGCAACATGCCACATGGTCACAACCTATGTGGATGAAGCAGCACAGACTGCAAGCTTCAAGGAAGTGCTGTTGACAGACAACGTGACCTCAGGGCTCATCTTCGCAGCCTTGCTCGAGGACAATGTTGATGGCTTCAAGGGAGGCGTTGACGCACACGACTTCCAGATGCTCGTTGCAGAGAACGGCCATCCGGGCTTTGAAACAACAACAACCAACTATTATTTTTACATAGAGCTGGCGTAAGGCCTTGCTCATTTTTTATTTTTTTTATTGTTATCAGTACAGTGCAAGAACATCAGCAAGAGAATGTAACGGTACCTGCACAGTGCAGCGAAATGAAATGGCAAAGAATCATCATAGAAACAGGATAGCAGATGTCACCGGGATTCTGGCTGCTATATCATTATCACTTCTGATTATATTTGTTGTATTTGCGGCAACTCCAGAAGGCCCAACTGTCACCTTAGTCGCCAACAAGACCAAGGCAACAACAGCCGCGCAGATAGTCAATTACACCGGCGGAGTTGACCAGAACATTTCAGGTGGGTACATATTTGCAATCAACCTGAATGCATTGCAGAAAAACGTCAGATGGAAAGCCTACTATGGAAATGTGAGCGGTACCCTGACCCTGGATGATGCCTCTGGCTATACAATATATAACTGGCCTTTGCCTGGCACAACCCAGACTGGTTATGTTTATGCAACAAGGGCCTCTGGAACAATAACGTGGGCTTCAGTAGCCTGTGCAACAGTCGGGCAGATAGAAACTGAGAATTTTGCAATCAACCATACTGCCAACCCAAATGACAACATAACAAGCACATTCAACTCAACAAACCACACCAGCTTCGTGGTTGCAGGCACCACATTGAGCAATTGCAGGTCCACTTCAATCTATAAAGCTGATGCACAGACAAACCAGACAGACCTGTCTGATTTCCAGGAGATAATCATACATGATGGGACAAACGTCATCTATGGGACCAATATAGAAAGCAGTGTTTCAGCATATGACAACAGCCCTGCTGATTTCCAGCTTATAGTCCCGGAATATGGATTGGTAAATCCAACTGGGTCAATCGCATATTACTTTTATGTAGAATTGACGTAAAACAACTCCCTTTTTGCCTTTTTTTATTTATGGCATATGAAATGGAAGTGAAATGCACATGAAATTGGCAAATAGTAAGGTAGAAATTGCAGCTATTCTGGTTATCACAGCTCTTGCAATAATGCTCGGTTATGCTCCCTATTCCCTGGATGTTAAGGCTCTCGGCTTGTTCAGCACAAATGATTCAGCAATATCCAAGGCAAATGTGACCAATGAATATCCGAATGTCAGGAATGTAAGGCTATATTCCAACCTGTCATTTGATGATATCGAGCTTTACCCGGCCCAATTGACAAAAGTCTACTGCAATGCCACAATTGACGACGGCAACGGTTACATTGACATAAATTCCAGCAATGCGACAATCTTCCATACAAGCAATGTGAGCACTGACCCTGATGCGCCAACTGCGCATTATACAAATGGCAGCTGCAGGCTCTGGCAGGGCTCAGGC
>JAGVYD010000019.1 GCA_018303405.1 Candidatus Woesearchaeota archaeon
TCCTGCAAATTGCCTCCGCCGTATTTTTGGATGGCAAGCAATAATTGGTCTTGTGTTTTAAATTCCTGTGGCTTTGATGTGTCAATTTCAAAATAACCCAATTCATCGTTTCTGTTGTCAAATTTGAGCTTGAGATTATCCACGTCTGTTTTCAGAACCTTGTCAGATTTGAGAATTGCGTCCAGGTCATTTTGTTCTACTTTGTAATTATGAGCTGGAGATAGAAGTTGCCTTGTTGCTTCCCCTATATGCTTAAGAATTGGATTTAAGTCCCTCATTGTGCTGTAAAGATAAGCTTTTCCATCTTCAAAAGTGTAGACATTGCCGTCTGCTGTGTAGAACCATTTATTTCTTAAGCTGAAGTCAGTCTTTCTGTCCCTCATTATTTCATAAGCATGCTGGAATGTTTCAGGCCTTATTTGAGAATAGCCTTGGAGAAGTGTGCCCTGAAAATTTTCAAGTTTGCCTTGCTCATTCACGCTGGCTGCTGATAAGCCTGGTTTTGCGATAGCTGTTTCCAAAGTTTGTTCTGTCATTTTGATTGCCTTATTGCCTTATAGAGTAAGCCACACTAAGAAAAGCTTGTTTATAAAGCTTTGCATTTTTTAACTATTAAGAAGTAACAACATTTATTCGGGAAGTTTTATAAATCTTCAGCATTAGTCTGGCTTTAAGATGAGGCAAGAGATTAGCAACTGGTGGGAGCAGGCGAAAGAGGATTTTGATGCAGCAGAATATAATTTCGAAGGAGGCAAGTTCTATTTGGCTGCCTTTATGTGCCAGCAGGCAGTGGAAAAATCGCTCAAGGCATTGTTCCTGCTTGAAAAAAAAGGCATTGTGCCGCAATCTCATTCACTGATATACCTGGCTTCAAATACCACAACCCCTAAGAAATTTTACTCTTTTCTCAAGGAGCTGACGCCTAAGTTTATAGATACCCGCTACCCGGATGCGTCAGTTGATTTGCCATCCAGGATTTATGACAAGAATAACACTGAAAAGATTGTAAAGGGCTCTAAAGAGGTTATGAAATGGGCAGAAACGAAATTAAAATAGATGCAAGTGCAAGGGCTTTCATAAAAAAGGTAAAAAATGAGTTCAGGCCGTCTAAAATTATATTTTTTGGGAGCAGGGCAAATGGCGAGTTTAGGGAATACAGCGACTACGATTTCATAATTGTGTCTGACTCATTTCTGGACGTGCATTGGCTTGACAGGATATCGAAAATCCTCAGGCATTGGGATTCTGACAGGAACATAGATGTACTGCCATACACAACAGATGAATTTGCCCATAAAAAAAGCAATTCAAGCATTGTGAAGGAAGCAGTAAGGAAAGGGATTTCAGTATGAGTGTTAGCTTCAGCTGAAATCCCAAAGGTTAAGGCCAGATGCTACATCAAATTTTCTAATTATTAACCTACATTATATGTAGTTTATACTAAATATATTAGATATTATCTTACATAATAAGTAATATTTTATCATAATAGGTAACTATTTCATAATAACCGTCTTATTTTCTTACATAATAAGATTTGATTAGACAAATTAAGTATAAATAATACATTATTTTTGAGTTTAATCCTACAAAAGCAGTAATAGAGTACACAAAATAAGTATAATAATAAAATATATATACTCTTTATCGCACATAATAAGAAACAGATTCACGAATTGATTATAATAATCTTACATTTACAGTAAATGTGAAGTTAATTTGGTTAAAAAAACTTACAAAATAAGTATTGGGCATAGAAAAGTGCCTCATGAAATTTACCATAAGAATAGAGACCACTTTGAAAGGCTGGCGGGCCTGATTGAGGAAATCAAGCGCAAGGAGGACATCTCCTCCGAAGAAATTCTAAGCATTTTAGCCAGAAAAGAAGAGCTTCTTGCAGCGCCTGTTTCGATATTCAGCTCATGGCTTGGCCCATTGGAATCACTGGTCAAATTTATGAAAGAGAATATGAAACTTAGTTTCGCTGAAATCTCAAGAATCACCAACAGGGACCAGAGAACAATATGGATTACTTACAATAATTGCAGGAAAAAGAATCTTGAGATCCCGATTCTGAATGAGCATTTCATTCCGCTGGATATCTTCGCCAACAGGCAGCTGAGCATCTTGGAAAATCTTGCGGCCTACATGCACGAGCAGCTGGGGCACCCGCTCAGGGACATAGCCAAGCTGACTAAAAAGGACAGCCGGACCATCTGGACGGTTTACCATCGGGCCAAGAAAAAAAGAAAATGACACCTGAACAAGCAAAGAAATTTGTAATTTTCATCATGGTAGTTGCGACACTGGGATTCGTGATGAACTTTGGGCTGGATGGCGGCCCAACTGGCTTTGCAACCCTTGATTATGCAAGCATAGACAGCATTGTATCCGTTGATGCTTCCCAGCTCAAATACGACCTGATTGCCGGCGAGACAAAGCAGGCAATTTTCTATGTGAAGAACCACCTGGCCGATAAGCCGCTGGAAGTTGATTTGGAAGTTTCGGGCAAGGCGGCAAACTTTATTTCCCTCCAGGAAAGGCATGTTATTGTCCCGCCCAACAGCATAAGGGCTGTTGAGATGCTAATAACAGCAAGCCTCGAAGCCATTCCGCAAGTGTATTTCGGCGATATCGTCGTTTCTGCAGAAGGACGTGGAAAATTATTGCAGATTCAGGTAAATGTGAAAAAACGCATCCAGGAAGCGCTTGAATTCAGGCTCGAGCCGCAGAAATTGGTAATCAATCCCGGTGAGGAGCTTGGCTTGGCTCTGGACATAACAGATATGGGGACTGAGAGTGCAGCAATCCAGGTCGAAATGCGCATGTACCGGGGAAGCAGTGTTATCTGGGAAACAACTGATGATATAGGGGTTGAAACAAAGCTTACAAAGAATTATGTAGTAAAAGTCCCGGAAACTGCAGAGCCTGGCGTTTATAATATTGACATGAAAATATCTGCAAGAATGGGCCAGCAGTATGGGGTATTCGAGAGAAAGAAACAGGTGACTGTTGAACGAATACTCTCCGTTGAAGCCCCTGCCAAAACCAAGAATACATTGCTCTGGTGGATTGTTTCCACAATAATCATGGTTGGCCTTCTGCTAACAGGAAGTGCATTGGTGCGCCAGGAAGTAATAACCCTGCCCAGATTCATGAAAGTGCTGAAGGTTCACCCTGACTCTGGAAAGGACAGCAAGCAGTATATTAGGGAAGGATTCAGCTATATTATAGATGAGCGCGGCACAAGGACAAGCTACCAGACTATCAGGATGCTGCATGCCGAAGGCTTCAAGGTGCTGTGCATAACACGCCTGAATCCAAAATTGCTGACAGAAGAAGTTCCCGAATTCCGGCTGGCGGCAATATATTGGCTGACAAACCAGGAAGGCCAGGGAATGATCGGGCCAACAGATATTGAAGGGATTTACAATGCAATAGACAAGGCCATTGTGGATAACCCGCGCTCTGCAATAATTGTTGATGGATTATCATTCCTGCATCTCAATGCGGGGTTCAATCAGGTTATGCTTTTGCTGCAGTACATCAAGGACAGGATATCTGCTGCGCAGAGCATATTTATTGCGCCTCTGAACAGCAAGGCGCTTTCAAAGCTTGAAATTGAGCAGATTGCGGAAGAGATGAAAATCCTTGATGGCCGCAGGGAAATACTTCTGGCCATTTACAGGTCAGACGATAACGAAGCCCCTGATACAGCTGCCAAAATTCCTGTTACTAGGCAGCTATTCGAGTATGTAAAAAAATATTCAGACTCCGGAATAAATGAGGACAGGATTATTGCAGCCTTAGTTGCCCATGGCTGGAGCAAGGCCACAGTAAAGCATGCGCTTGACCTTGCCAAATATCCAGACAAGTATGCTGAGGAACTAAAGGGATTGGACATCGATGCCGGCCAGCTGGCCCCGGTTGGAAAAATGAAAAAAACAGTCGACCAGGTTGAAAAGAAAAAATCCATAGCGGCATCTGAGGCACAAGAGCCTACAGATGAAGGGTCAGCTGGAATTCAGCTTCCAGGCGCAACTATGGACGAAGAGCCAGCAATAGCCGAAGATGACGCTCCTTTTGGAGAGGCGTACAAGCCAGAAGCCATAGAAATCAAAAAAGAGAAAACAGCTGTAAAAGATGAAGAGCCATCAATGGTAAAGGAACAGCAAACCATTCCAAAAGCAGCGGAAAAAGCTGAAAAAAAGTCTGAAAAAAGTGAATTTGACTGGACATCTGAAAATGGTGTTTCAGGAAAAATCGCAGCTAAAAGTGGCCAGGAGAAGGGAAAAATTGCAAAGCCGGAATTGGAGAACATAAGGGAGCCAAAGATTGTTGATAAGATAGAAACGGAATATGACCAAATCAAAGAAGAAATAGAATCGTCCATGTCAGGAAACCAGAAACTGGCAAGCCTGGACATGCAACTCAAGCTCCTGTCGCAGGACCTGCAGGTCGCTGATATCACGGATGATCCAAAGGACATTGAGAAAGTGAAAAAGAAGCTGGATGAAATCAAGAGGAAAATAAACGCCAAGGGCTAAGATTTAAATGCCATTGGAAATCCATGTGCATGGGCAATAGAGGGCGATAAAAATGCTGGAATTGAGATTTATCAGGGAAAATCCTGATGTTGTCAAAAAGGACCTCAAGAGAAGAGGCTACGAAGACTGGTCAGCAAGAGTTGACAGTCTCCTGGGCTTGGATGCAGAGCACAGGAAATTGATAGGCAGGAGCCAGGAGCTAAGGGCGATGCGCAACAATCTTGCCCAGGAAATTAATGAACTGAAAAAGCAGGGCAAGGATATAGCAGCCAAGGTGCAGGAGGCAAAAAGAATTCCCGGGGAAATTAAGAAAATTGAAGAAACACAGAACCAGACTTCCGAAAAAATAAGCAGCATGCTTTACCAGATTCCAAATATCTTGCATGACAGCGTGCCAAATGGCCAAACACCGGATGACAATATTACCGTGAGGGAGGTTGGAAAAATACCTGAATTTGACTTTAACCCTAAAAGCCACGTTGATTTCCTGGATGCCGGCCTTGCCGATATTGAAAGGGCGGGTAAAATCAGCGGAGCCAGGTTCTATTACCTGAAGAAGGAGCTGGTGCTGATGGATTTTGCGCTGCAAAAGCTTGCCCTGGACTTGCTTTACAAGAAAAATTACACCCTTGTCCAGCCGCCTTACCTTATGCACAGGAAGCCATACGAGGGCGTTACTGACCTCAAGGATTTTGAGGATGTTATGTATAAGATTGAAGGTGAAGACCTTTACCTGATTGCCACCTCAGAGCACCCCATGGCTGCAATGTACATGGATGAGGTACTGGATGAGTCGCAATTGCCAATCAAGCTTGCTGGCGTTTCTCCCTGCTTCAGAAAAGAGGCGGGCGCGCATGGAAAGGACACAAAGGGGATATTCAGAGTGCATCAATTCAACAAGGTAGAGCAATTTATTTTCTGCAAGCCAGAGGATTCATGGCAGCTTCATGAGGAGCTACTGAAAAATGCAGAGGATATTTTCAAGAAGCTGAAACTGCCTTACCGCGTCGTGAACATCTGCACAGCTGACATCGGCACAGTTGCTGCGAAGAAATATGACATTGAAGTCTATTACCCTGTACAAAAACAATATCGCGAAGCCTGCTCAATATCAAACTGCACTTCATACCAGGCGGCGCGGCTCAATGTGAAATATCGTTCTGCAGAAGGCAATAGATATGTGCACACATTGAATGCGACTGCAGTTGCCACAACAAGGGCAATGGCCGCAATCATTGAGAACTATCAAAACAAAGACGGCTCTATCACAATTCCCACTGTGCTTCACAAGTATATGGATGGTTTGAAAAAGATTAAACCTTAGGAGGCGGGATTATGGGAGAGGAAATTAAGGACAAGAGAAAAATAATCGAATTGGTCCGTGAAATCACAGATTGCTGGAACAGATCTGTAAAGCCCGGGGAAGAAGGAACAAAAGCCAAGATTCAGATGTTTGAAAAGGTTGAAGAGCTGCTCAAAATTGATGTTGCACAAGTGCAGATGGACAAGATTGTTGCCCAGCTTATTGAAAAATCCAAGCTGGAATTGACTAAGGTAATAATGGCTGAGGAAAAATACAGTCAATTGGACAGGGAAATAAGAGAGGCTATCACAAAGCTTTATCAATCCGTGGATGCATTTAAACAGGGCAAATTGATGTGGGACCATGTTACAATCCAAGACAACGTGCACATTCCGACTTTGGTTATCTCCAACGCTGCACATCAAGAAATAGACATCAGCAAAGGCATTGAAAGGCTTGCTGAGGATCTCAAGAAAATCATGAAACACTTGGAAAAGGATGTTTAATTTATTATTCTTTTTCTATTAAATGGTAGTAAAAATGCTAATCTTTTTATGCTTGTAATTGTGCCTATTTAGATTACAGGGAACTAATATGAGTCGAAGCGCGCTTGAAATTACGGCCAAGAAATTGGGAAGTCAGTTTGCTAGAGTAAGCCCTTTTGATTTGGAAGATGTGCAGGCACACTGGGACCAAGGAAAATTTACGCAGAGTGTATACACTGGCATACCACCTGATGCAAATGGAAAACATTATTTTGTCAAAAGACTCTTTAATGCCCCTTCGCAGGGTTTTCGCACAATTTCAGGCAAACCAGTCCCGGCAATTGAGCAAATTAGGGGGCCGCGGGAAGTTATACTGGGATTAAGAAAAGACCCGGCTTACATCAATTTTCTTTTGTCTATGTATCAGTCTTTGATAAGTGAGGGTATTTATCCTCCTGACACAGAAGTTAGAGATTTTTATGAGAAAGGCATCGGGAACATTGCCATGTTAATGCCACCTTTGGAAACATTTACAACTGATAGAAGCTTTATGCACGGCACAAGCAACCAGAATTTGCCAGCAAGGATGAAGGAAATACAAGGAATGCTGGCAGCGAAGGGAATCGCCGAAGATTATGCGACATTGGACTTGGAATTTGACAAGAATTATGGAAGAGATGAAAAGGGACAGATATATTATTTGGATATGGGCATCATTAAGCCCAGGCACCTGCATGAAGCACAGAAAATATTCAGGTCTTAGTCTTTTTCCTGCATAACTTTAAAAACAATCAGCTCTTGGTCTAAACCATGACAGTTTTCAAGGATATGCTAGGGAGCGGGGAATCGCTTTTCAGGAACGATGTGGCTCTTGACTTTGATTACATGCCAAAGGCCATTAAGTTCAGGGAGAATGAGCAAAGGCAAATAGCCTCATGCATGAAGCCGTTGTTCTCCCAGAGAAATGCCAGGAATGCAGTTGTGTTTGGCGCGCCTGGTGTTGGAAAAACACTCGCCTGCAACCACCTGATTGAGGAGATAGAAGAGGAAAGTGACGAAATTTTTACAATCTATGTCAATTGCTGGAAAAATGATTCTTCCTATAAGATATTTGTCGAGATTTGCCACTTGCTGGGCTACAGGTTCACGCAGAACAAGAAAACAGAGGAGCTTTTCGCAGAGATAAAAAGAATAGTCAACAAGAAGTCTGCTGTTTTTGTTTTCGACGAAATTGACCGCGCCAAGGATTATGACTTTCTTTATTCGATTCTTGAGGATATTTACAGAAAAACCGTTATTTTGGTAACCAATTTCAAGAACTGGATTGTCAGCCTTGACCCAAGGATAAAATCAAGGCTCATGCCTGAAACAATTGAGTTCCTGCCTTACAACCCGGACGAGACAAGGGGGATACTGAAGGAAAGGATGGAATATGCATTTGTGCCTGATATCTGGGAACACGATGCCTTTTCTGTCATTGTGGGAAAGACAGTTGAAACCGGTGACATAAGGAGGGGGCTTTATCTTATGAAGGAATCTGCGAATTGCGCAGAGGATGCAAGCTCAAGAAAAGTCAGGCTGGACCATGTCAAGAAGGCAATGGAAAAGATACAGGATTTCTCAGTGAACAGCAAGGATGAGCTTGAGGACGATGTAAAAAAGCTGCTTGACCTGATCAGGGAAAATTCCGGCAAGAAGAGTGGCGACTTGTTCAGGGCATATGAGGAAGCAGGCGGCCAGAACAATTACAAGTGGTTCCAGAGGAAAGTGGCCAGGCTTCGGCAGGGGAGGTACATCACAACCGAGAAGATTACAGGCGGCCCAGAAGGCACAACTACGATAGTGAAATATTCTGGCGAAACAAAGAAGTTGACAGAGTTCTGATGCATAAGCGCTATATCAAGTCCAGGTTCTTGAAATCCAAATCAATGCTGTCCACGCATTCAAAGTTCACATAATCCTCAACAGGAATCCATGAAAACTCCGTATGCTCGCGGCTCAGCATGACTCTTCCGGAGGGAACCTCCACCAGGAAGGGGTGCACGACAAAGATTATGTCTTCTGCCATGACTTCAAAGGAACGGCCAGGCCTGATTACCCTACCCAACAGCCCAGTTTCCTCCTTCACTTCCCGGATAATGGCCGCTTCCTTGTGTTCCCCGTTTTCAATTTTGCCGCCTGCATTCTCCCACTTCCCGGGGTAGTATTTCTTAGCAGGCGATCTTTTCATCAAAAGAATAAGGCCATTGTGTTTTATGACGCCAACTGCAACATTCATTTTTTCCATGGAAAGTTGGGAAAGCCATGAGTATATAAAATTAATTCAAAAAAGAAAATAAAATTTATTGGCATGCCGTGGATTTACGAGCATCCCATTGAATTCCCACAGTTCAGGCACTTGTAGCAGCTCCCGTTCCTGACAGTTATGTGCCCGCATTCATTGCAGGCAGGTGCATCCCCCATCATTTCGCTCAGCTGCTTGTCAAGCACACTGCCGCCATGGCTTTCGCCTATAATGCTTGACGAAATCTCAACATTTGCGCCAGCTGAAACAGTGCCTTCGGTCTGCCTTACTGATGTGTCCAAAGGCTGGGAAAGTTCCATTGGTGTGGGGTCAACAGGCTTGACATGGACAAAATCAGTCCTTCCAAGGTATTTCATGCCCAAAAACCTGAATACAAAGTCAACCACGGATGTTGCCGACCTTATGTTCGGGTGGTTTGTCATTCCATTGGGCTCAAACCTCGTGAAAGTGAAGATGTCGACAAATTTTTCAAGCGGCACGCCGTGCTGCAGGCCAATTGAGACTGAAATTGCAAAGCAGTTCATCATGCTCCTGAATGCCGCCCCTTCCTTGTGCATGTCAACAAAGATTTCCCCGAGCACGCCATCAGAATATTCCCCTGTCCTAAGGAAAACCTTGTGCCCGCCAATCCTGCTTTCAACTGTTGTGCCTTTTCTTTCCTGTGGCAATGGCATTCTCTTGCCGCGCGGAAATGCCTCAATTACAGGCATTGCTTTCAGCTCTGCCTTGGCCGCGGCTGCCTTTTCTTGCACAGCAATGGCTTCAGCTGATTTATCAGCCTCAGATTCCTGTGTTTCGGTTGACATGGCAGTGTTCAGCGGCTGGCTGGACTTGCACCCATCCCTGTAAAGCGCAATTGCCTTGAGCCCCAATTTCCATCCATCGACATAGATGTTCTTTATGTCTTCGACTGTTGACTCACTTGGAATGTTGACTGTTTTTGATATTGCCCCGGAGATAAAAGGCTGGACTGCTGCCATCATTTTCACATGGCCCATTGGCTCAATGAATCTCTTGCCTGTCCCGCACTTGTTGGCGCAGTCAAATACCGGCAGATGCTCTTCCTTCATATGCGGCGCTCCTTCCAAAGTCTGGCTGCCGCCGACATAAACTGCTGCTTCCTGCACCTGTTTTGTTGTTAATCCTTTTTTCTTCAGCTCCTTTGGATTGATATGAGGGGTCCAGTCGTCGAATCCCTTGGTGGCAGCCACATAATCGCCTGCTGCCTTGATTTGCTCTGCAGTGAATCCCATCCTTTTCAGGGCTTCGGGGTTTACGTGCGGTGCATTTTCCAGAGTTGCATGGCCAAGAACATATGAAATCATGTCCTCGATTTGCCCCTCGCTGTAGCCTAGCTTTGCCAAGGCCCTTGGGATTGACTGGTTTATTATCTTGAAATAACCGCCGCCTGCAAGCTTTTTCCATTTTACAATTGCAAAATCAGGCTCAACTCCGGTTGTGTCGCAGTCCATCAATAGGCCAATTGTGCCGGTTGGCGCGATGACAGTTGTCTGGGCATTTCTGTATCCAAAGCTTTCGCCCATCTCAACTGCTTCGTCCCAGTCCTGCCTTGCCGCCTCGAGGATGTCCTGCGGGCATTTCTTGACATCTATCTTGTAAGCAGCATCCCTGTGCTTGTTCATGACCTTGAGCATTGACTCCCTGTTATTTGCATAATCAGGGAATGCCCCGAGCTGTGATGCCAGTTCAGCGGATGTTTTGTATGAATGGCCAGTCATGATAGCTGTCAGTGCAGATGCAATTGACCTTCCCTTATCGCTGTCGTACGGGATTCCTGAAACCATAAGCAGTGTTCCAAGATTTGCATAGCCAAGCCCAAGGGTCCTGTAATCATGGCTTCGCTGCGCAATTTCCTTTGTTGGATAAGAAGACATGTCAACTGCAATTTCCTGCGCTATGATAAAAAGCCTGATAACATGCCTGTATTTTTCAATATCAAAATTGCCTTCATTGTCAATCATTTTGATGAGGTTGATGGATGCCAGGTTGCAGGCAGTATTGTCCAAGAACATGTATTCAGAGCAGGGGTTAGAGGCATAAATCCTGTCGGTATTGGCGCAGGTATGCCAATCATTGATTGTGGTGTCAAATTGCACACCAGGGTCTGCGCATTCCCAGGCAGCCTGTGCTATTTTCTGCATCAGTTCCCTTGCATCATATTCGTGCGCCATTTCCCCATTAGTCCTGTTTCGCGTTTCCCATTTCTTGCCATTCAGGTATGCATTCATGAATTCGTCGCTTATCCTTACAGAATTGTTTGAGTTTTGGCCTGAAACTGTTTTGTAGGCCTCGCCATTAAAGTCAGCTGGGAATCCGGCTGCAATGAGGATTTTTGCTTTTTTCTCTTCCTTTGCTTTCCATTCAATGAAATCGACAATTTCAGGATGGTCCATGTCCAGGCAGACCATTTTTGCGGCCCTTCTTGTTGTGCCGCCTGATTTGGTTGCCCCGGCGCCCCTGTCAAAAACCTCGAGGAAGCTCATTAGCCCTGATGATGTCCCGCCGCCGCTGAGCTTTTCATACTTGCTCCTTATTTTGGAAAAATTAGTGCCGGTTCCTGAGCCAAACTTGAACAGCCTGGCCTCGCTCTTCAGCAGGTCAAACATGGACATTAGGTCGTCATCCACTGATTGGATAAAGCACGCAGAGCACTGCGGCCGTGAATAGCTGTCCTCTGTCAATGTGACCTGGTGATCATGAAAATCATAGGCATAATTTCCGCCGCTGCCCCTGATGCCGTACTGCTGGTGCAGCCCTGCATTAAACCAAACAGGGGAATTGAAGGCTCCTGTCTGCGTAATGAGGACATAATCAAGTTCAGCCTCAAAGGCATCAGCATCCTCCTTGGTTGCGAAATAATTGTGCTGTTCCCCGAAAGTCCTCATGCTGTGGGCAATCCTGTGCACAACCTGCCTTGCGGATGTTTCATGCCCTGTTTCAGGCACGCCTGCCTTCCTGAAATATTTTGAGACAATGATGTCGGTCGCGAGCTGGCTCCATGTTTTTGGGACTTCGGCATCGCGCATCTCGAAAACAACCTTTCCGTCCGGCTCTGTAATGATGGAGCTTCTCCTTGTGTAAGTTATTGAATCCAGTACATCCTCTCCCGGCTTAGAGTAGATCCTGTTGACAGTCATTCCTGATTTTGATTTTTTCCTTAGAAGCTTTGATTCCATCTATTCACCCCTGAAGTGTTCTGAAGTGTTTCGTTGAGCGCATGGTAACTATCAGCCAAGTTTTGATGCACAAGTGAAGACATACGCCGACACGCAATGCATTACCGGCCAAGGCCACACAGTCCCTGTTTTAGCTTGTCCGTGCTCTGACCCCTACACCACAAGATATAGTGGTACAGGCACATTTTAAGCACAATATGTTGTGTTACAAAGGTTTGCCTAGTATTTAAATATTATGATACTTTATTATAGATACTTCAGTATATATTTTGGGAAAATTACAAATTCTGCGCGAATTTCTAAATGAGTAGGCGAATTTGTGATACTGGACTCCCTGTTTCAGCATGCAAACGGGAATAAGTGAAAAGAAAAATGGCGTTAAACAGGGAATTTAATGCAAAAAAGATTATTTTATAAATAATTGCGTTTTCTCATAGTTTGGTGATTCTCAATGGCGTCTGTACATGCAACGGATAAGGATTTTGACAAGCAGGTTTTGCAGCACAAGGGATTTGTTGTTGTGGATTTCTGGGCAGAATGGTGCGGCCCATGCAGGATTATTGGCCCTGTCCTTGAGGAACTGAGCAATGAATACCAGGAAAAGCTAAAGGTAGTCAAGCTTAATGTTGATGAAAACCAGAAGATCGCCCAGGACTATGATGTCAGGAGCATTCCGACCCTGATATTCTTTAAAGACGGCAAGCCAGTGGATATGGTCATAGGTGCATACCCAAAGCCAGCCTTGAAGGATATGATTGAAAAGATGCTGAAATAGGTTTTGTCCGTTTTTGTCCTGTTCAATTTATTTCTTTAACTATATTTCAGATAATATGCCCCACATTAGCGCATGTTTTATACCCGGCTTCAAATCGTTACTCCACTTTCCCTCAAATCCCCGCAAAGCTTCCCATAATTTTGGTAATGCAGGGCCTTCATTCCAATTTTCCTGGCTGGAATAAGATTAGGCTTCATATCATCAATAAAAATGCAGTTTTCCGGCTTTTTCCTGATTCGCCTGCAGACTTCAAGGTAAATTTTCGTTGGATTCTTTGTGCCCGTTGTAAAATATGGCTTGGCCATGCCCATCCTGTTTGACCTGAATGCCCTGTCGAAATATGAGAATAATTTTCTCCTGATGTTCGCAGATTCGTGCAGGGCTATTGTGTTTGTCAGGGCAACGACATGATAATGCTTCCTTAGCCGCATCACGAGGCCGGTCATTCTCCTGTAGATTCTGCCGTGCCTGAGATAAGTTTCAATCATCATTTTCCGATATGCATTAAATGGCTTTGGGCGCCTGATCCTGAGCGAACCGGCAAGCACACTATAGAATTTCCTGTTGCTGACCCTGCCCTCCATGTACGGCTTTATGATGCTGACAAGGACCCTTTCAAGTTTTTTCTCTGGCACTCCAAAAAAAATAGACATGCCCTTAATAACACCATCATCAGAATTTGACACTATAATCCCCCCTAAGTCAAAGATAATGGCCTTAACCTCACAATTTTTTTTGCCAGCCTTTGCCATTATTCAATCACCAGAAATACTTCTCCATTTTCATTGGCAACGACAGGGAATGTTTCTATGGTTACAGTCTCAAAGTTCTGGCATTGCCCGGATTTTACATCAAAGACCCAGCCATGCAGGGGGCATGTGACCTGGCATCCGGAAAGCATGCCATCCCCCAAAGGCCCGCCCTGGTGCGGGCATGTATTGGTTGTGGCAAATAGCCTGCCGTCAATCTTGAACACTGCATATTTTTCCCCATCGAATTCAACAACCTTGCCTTCTCCCTCAGGAAAATCAGCAATCATCCCTATTTTTATCTGTTGCGCCATTGCAAAATGGAAATAATTATATCTTATTTAAATTATGCCAATGCCATGCTGATAAAAAGGATAATATCCGGCCCTTTGTACAACAACTGCTACGTTATTTATGACGAGATGGGCAAGGATGCAGCAATTATTGATGTGCCGGAAGGTGTTTCTGACAAGCTGATGCATTTTCTAAGAGAAGAGAATCTGAAAGTGACATACATAATCAATACGCACGGCCATTTTGACCATATTTATGAAAATTCTATAATAAGAGAATTTACTGGCGCAAAAATAGTCTGCCATGAAAAGGACAAAGGGATGCTTGCTGACCCCCAGCCAAAGGGCGCATTTCAAAGCTTCAGGCTAAAGCCAACCGTGGCCGATGTTACTGTGAAAGAAGGAGACCAGCTTAAGCTTTCAAAAGTTGCGCTTAAAGTGATGCATACTCCTGGCCACACCCCCGGCTCAATCTGCATATATTGTGAAGAGGAGAGAGTCTTGTTCACAGGTGACACTTTGTTCAAGGGGACCTATGGCAGGACTGATTTGCGGGGGGGCAATGATGCTGAGATGAAAAAAACCCTGCAAAAGCTGGCCGGGCTTCCGAAGGATGTTAAAATACTGCCTGGCCATGACGAGGAAACAACAATTGGCGAAGAATTGTACTGGTTGAAGGAGTTCTGACAGCCATACAGCTACTTATGTAAATCTGCCCAGATTTTCTTGAAAAAAGGCATGGTGAGGGTGGACAGCATAAAGGCAATGGCTGGGACTATTGCATTAATCCATGGGCGCTGTACTTCTATAACCTGCAGATAAACGCCAATGGCTAGATAAGTAAAGAGGGTGAGAAGGGACCTTCTTGTATAGCTTGTTTCCCACTGCTTGTCAATCTCGACACGCCTGTTTCTTTCCTCAATGTTTTTGAGTCTTTGGACCATCTGTTGGGTTGCCATATCAAGAAAGAGAACATTCGTGTTTTTATACTTTACCAGAAAGTAAACTACCGTGGGCTGAAGCCCACAGCGTTTAGTTGAAATCTGTAAGCCGACTCTGATTCCTTACACTTTGGTATTCTTCAAAAGTGTATTTTTGCC
>JAGVYD010000020.1:0-3201 GCA_018303405.1 Candidatus Woesearchaeota archaeon
TCCTGCAAATTGCCTCCGCCGTATTTTTGGATGGCAAGCAATAATTGGTCTTGTGTTTTAAATTCCTGTGGCTTTGATGTGTCAATTTCAAAATAACCCCATTCATCGTTTCTGTTTTTAAATTTGAGCTTGAGATTATCCATGCCTGTTTTCAAAACCTTGTCGGATTTGAGAATTGCATCCAAGTCAGTTTTCTCTACCTTGTAATTGTGAGCCGGAGATAGAAGTTGCCTTGTTGCTTCCTCTATATGCTTAAGAATTGGATTTAAATCCCTCATTGTGCTGTAAAGATAAGCTTTTCCATCCTCAAAAGTGTAAACATTGCCGTCTGCTGTGTAGAACCATTTATTTCTTAAACTGGAGTCAGTCTTTCTGTCCCTCATTATTTCATAAGCATACTGGAATGTTTCAGGCCTTATTTGAGAATAACCTTGGGCTAAAGCTCCTGGTATATTTACAAGCTTTCCCTGCTCATTAACTGCTGTGCTTGACAATGTTTTTTCCAAAGTTTGTTCTGTCATTTTAACTTCCTTGTAGAGTGAACCACTCTAATAAATGCTCATTTATAAATCTTTGCATTTATTAACCATTGAATAGTAACAACTACTCTTAAAATAAGGCTCTGATAAAAATAGCACCCATAGTAGTATACCTGTATTATTGGGGGGTGCTTTTTTAGTCAAATTTAATTTTTTATCGAGAAGAATTAGCTTAAATAACGCTAAAATCCAGAAGACTGATTTAAGCCTTTTTAAGGATTTTTTCCAGTTGGTTGCGAAGATATCTCCTGTCAATTGTCTTGCCAAATTTCCTGTATTTTTGGACATATTTTCTAACTGTACAAACAAAAAACCAAGTGTCATACTCTTTTTTTAGCTGTTTTACTTTTTCACTAATGGCTTTTTTGTCTTTGCTAAGTTTGTTTCCGGTTTCAACTTCAATTGCATATCTCTTGTCATTTATTTCAAAGGTTATATCTGGCTTGGTTGTCATGTATTTTTTACATTCAACATACTTTTTCTCAAGAAATTCGCATATATCATAAACCACAAAGGCATGACCTTCGCTTTCATTGAATCTTGGCTTAATCAGGAATTTTTCCTTTTTCCTCGAATTAATGCTAAATTGAGATGAAATCCTGTAGCCTTTGGCCATCAGGTATTTCATCTCATCGAGATTAAGCTTTTTGCACTTAAACAATCTTTTTTCTGAATCTAAGCTTATTGTAACTTCTTTTCGTTGTGCAGTTTCAAAGCTTTTAGGCAATACTTCTTCCGTTAAGCTTTGTTCCAAACTTTCAGACATTTCCTTTTCCGTATTGCTTTGTTCTACATCTTCAGGAAGTCCTTCTTCCGTTTTGAATTGTTCAATAATTCTATCCTGGGACAGCTGCATGGGACATTTCTTGTTTTGCCTGTTCCTGTTAATCTTCCAAGCAATTAGATAAAGCAATAACATAAAGCTGATTGAGGCGATTATCGTAATAACCATCCTAATTATCTTCTGCATTCCAATAATTTCTATCTTTTTTTGGAGCCAAGCTAAGAAAAGTATAGACAATAAAACATAAAAAACAGAATTATCTTCCTGATTATTTTGTCCTTGCATGGTTTTTTAGCATCGCTTGCAAATTCTTACCTTTTTCTCGATAGGATTAATTTTTATCTCCCCAATGCTTTGCGAGGGGAGATAAAAATTAATAAATTGCTTCTTTCAGCCCCTTAACCTTCTCTTCAAACACTTTCATGAAGTCTGGGTCTTTCACAAGCAAATTCAATATGCTGTCAGCCCTCTCTCTTGCTTCTTTTTCCTGCCGCAGCTTCTCTTCAACTTCAAATGCTGATTTCAAGTCCAGAATGCCAGAGCATTTTGTGCAATATCTTGCATCCACTGCATTCATTGTGTTGCATCTTTGGCAGACTTTAGGCTTTAGCCGGCTCTCAATGTTTTCCTTATCTTGTTGTATTCCATTCAAGGCAAGGATAGATGCATCTATCTGCTTGCCGGACATATGGACATATGTCGAGGGCATCTTGCTGCCTTGTATCCAGCCGAAGTACTGATTCATCTGAAATTCTGTCAAGTGGTCTGCTAGAAAACTTGCCCGTGCATGCCTGAATATATGGGGATTAAACCTTTTTTTAATGCTGATTTTCTCAAAGAGCCTTTGCAAAAGGCACCTGATATTATCATATCTCATCACCTTGTTATGGTTTGCTGACCCAATATTTACCCATAATGGTGAATCTGGCTCGTTCCTATGTGGATGCATGTTCAGCCATGCACCCAAAAGCGGCGCAGAAGATATGATTCTTACAGACCTCGGACCCGTTTTTCCAACAACATTGAGGATTGCGCCATGCTCATCAAACTTCACATTGGCTATTTGCAGACTGCCATGCTCACCAATCCTTGTGCCAGACTCATATAAGGTGGCGACAAGTGCCTTGTCCCGTGGGTGGTCTGCTGCATTAATCAATGCCCTAACTTCATCTTCTGTCAGCAACTCGGCATTGTCTATAAATTTTTTGTCTGTCTTTTTTATAGCAGTGCTAATCCACTTTACCTCATATGGCATTTCATCTTCTGCTTTCTTAAGCCATTTAAAGAAACGCTTCAGCATTATTTTATACGTCGATTTTGTCCAGGGGCTATAGTCATTTTCCTGTAAAAACCTGACTGCTTCAGTTATATCCTCTTTTGTTACCTTATCAAAGTCTGCCTGCAAGGTTTTTGCCCAGAATACAAGGACTCCCAAGTATCTTTCTATCCTTGGCATGCTAATATTTTCTACGCTGCAAAAGTCCCTGAACTCAAGAATCAGCTGCCTGTTTCTTTCAGAAATGGCTGCTTTTCTAACCTGTTCAAGTGCGCCTGCAAGCCTTTTTGGGTAGTTATGTATATCTATTTCCTTTTTCATTTTAATCCTCCGAAGAAATAGCAGCTATGAAAATATAAAAGCTGAATGGCCAATTTATGGTCATCAGACGTTTAAACAGAATATGAACGCCGCGGCCCAGATTTGAACTGGGAAATCCTTTCGGAAACCAGCTCTCAAGGCTGGCGCAGTACCAGGTTGTGCCACCGCGGCAGATTTTTAAGAAAAATCTGGTAAAAACAAGAGAGGCATAAAGCCTCTCGACGCAATTCGCTATCATTCTTAATTATTGCTATACTGAATAGCAGTTCGGGAGACTTCCG
>JAGVYD010000020.1:3240-50162 GCA_018303405.1 Candidatus Woesearchaeota archaeon
AATCCCATGACTCCGTTCTGTGACGCAGTTCGGGAGACTTCCGAAGGAACGTCTCCCTACCTTCCGTGCGAGCTGAGGTCAGCTCCGCGGCAGATTTTTAAGAAAAATCTGGTAAAAACAAGAGAGGCATAAAGCCTCTCGACGTGATGATAATGTTTTGGTTTATATCACTATTGTTGGCTAATCGCACTTAGTCCGACATATCCTGTCCATTAAAAAACTATATAAATGTTTGGCATCATGTGGCGCTAATGGCGGAACCAGGGGGAGTCAGGGAGGCCAAGCCGCAAACTTATCAGCAAGGCATCCGTGAATTTATTCAGCATGCCAAAACACCGCAGTTCTATTCCGCAGCCTCGGCTTTTGCACTGGGGGAAGCAGGGATTATTGCATTCCTGAACAACATGTCCAATTCTTACGACACTTCCGGCTCTGAGCTAGGGATTGTCGGGGCATTCTTCAATGTGCTGAACGCCTATACAGCCATGGGAATTTACGAGGCAGGCCGGGAAATAAGGAACACGGCCAGGCCGAGGCTGGCAACATGGGCAAAAGCAAAATGGAATGACTTTTCAGGGTCATTTTCAGATTTTTACAAGATTGGAAAATATCTTGCGAGGCATGCACAGCAGGGCGTTGACAACTTTCTCCTGGAATACAGGCCGGGCCTTGCCATGGGAAAGAACAGGCGAGAGAACCTGGACCATGCTGTAAATACGCTTCTTCAAAGGGTGGCCGAGGCCAGGGATAACTACCTGTACATTTCAGCGAAATTCACTTTGGATGATTCCTCCCCGCAGAAAAGGCCGCGCATGGCAATTGCCCTGGCAAGGTCTGACAGGATGGACGAGGCAGTCGAGGAACTGCAGGAATGGCTCAGGCAGAATGAGTCCGACAAAAAGTTCCAGCAGCTCAAATGGGAAAATAGCTGGGGCCTGCTTTTCAGGAAAAAAAGGGGCGTGCTGGAAAAAATGCTTGAAAACGAGCAGCGAAGAACTGAAAGTGTCTACGGGATCCAGCCTGTTGCTGATTCAAGCCTCATGAAGAATTTTTATGAGGCGCTTGTGTGGCTTGGGGAGAAAAATCCTGATGAGGCAGTCCATTACCTGAGGGAGACCCTTGCTTATGGCAACACTCCGGCTGAAGGCCTTGCCGGCGCAGGGATTCTCCTGCACGGCCTTGGATATCGAAAGGAGGGGAAGGAAGCCATCATTGAAGCCATCAGGAAATCGCCCGGGCGCTTTGAGAAAAGGGATTATTACCCCGGCTCAAAATCTGCGTGGATTGCAATGGACAGATTTTGGGGCTCAGTGCTGGTATTGAAGCAAAGGCCTTTGGCCGAGCTGCAGAAAGAGTCAATTCGCCTGTCCAGGCTGGAAGCCAGGATAAAAAAATATGACATGGGCGGCCTTCTCACGCAGGCGCATGACCTGGGAATCATTGATTTTGATGGAAATCCTTCACTTGCAACCCTGCAGGCAGATGCAGTTCCGCTCTCAGAGGCATTCGTCATAAGCCCTGAAACCCAGGAATTCGCTTACTGGGCGCACGGCTTCCACCAGGGCGCAATGTCCACTCCTGATGTCCGCAATCCTGGCCCAATGCCTATTATTGACAGCCTGCTTCTTCGGCTTGAGCAGGACAATGTGACGCCGGATTCTGTGAAGCAGGCGATCCTGGATAACTTTGATGTCACTCTGAAATTTACAGAAGGCTATCCATTCCTTGTTGATGATGCGGATGCAAAGCCTGACAACCGGGGCCTTGCCATGCTGCACAATGGAAAGCAGAAAATCATTTTCTGGGATGAGGAGCAGAAAGGAATGCCTGGCTATCCTGGCCACACATACATGGAAGCTGATGACGCCAAAATGTTTTTCCATGGCCCGCATGTGGTTAGAATGCCGAATTCCTGGCGCTACCTGGAAGAGCAGGCTGGAAAAAAGAATGAAACATTCAACCTTTATTGCCCTGAGGGGATGCAGGTAAGGGAAAAGGATTATCTGAAAAGGCTTTTGCTGGCATCCATCCCCAAGGCAGTTACCTATGTTTCATACCAAAACACCCTGGAAAATCCAACAGACGACGGGATTGACTTTATCGATACTGTCAGCCATCTTGTCTTTCCCATTCTTCAGTTTAAATACATAAACAGGATGACATCAGGCGAGGCAAAGAAGATTGCCAGGCTCGGCGAAGCGCTGCATGAGATGCGGCAACATCATTTTTTTCACCTGCAGAAAATGGCCTCTGGCTCATGAAATAATTGCCCATCAAACCAATGATTTGCTATCATCTATAGAGATAATTATACTGCATCCCCTGGTTATTGGAGAAATTGAGCATGGCAGATGCAGTCTGATTGGTCTCTCCTTCTTCCGGCCTGTGGTGCGTTTCATGGTAGTCAATAAACGCCCCGAGCTTCAGGGGCTTGTACTGGTGGTCTGTGTCAAACACTTTATTGGCATCTGTCAAGGTGGTGTAAGCATGTGCGCCCATGTCCCCTGCAGAAAAATGCACATGCCATCGTTTTGCAATCCCACGGCCGTGCAGGTCAGTTTTCTGGTGCCATTTTTGCTCGCCGTAGTCCTGAAGGGGGGCATAAACCAGTTGGAATGCATAACTGTTGTCCGGCGCAACATACAGCTCGCCAAGATACCCTGCCATCTCCTGGGGCACATAGTTGAATATTTTGGCTGGCGAATACTCCGGAATCCCTGTGGCTGAGCTTGCTTCAGGGGAATAATCCTTGTTTTCCTTTTCCTTATCCTTGATTTCCGACTCTATCCTCTTTATGACTTCATCTATGGACTGGCCAGGCAGAAGGGGAAAAATTTTTGGGCTTCTGTCCTTTTCCGAATCCGGAATTGTATGCCGGTACATTGTCTTATCCATGCTCATCATTCCTATGCAAATATGGCAAATTTATAAAACTTGGCAGGAAAGGTTGTGCCTTGTTTTCCTGAATATATCTCTTATTTGATAGTGGTATCACAAAATATAAATAATGCTGTCCCTGAAATGCCGTTGTGGTCATATCGATTGAATACACGGAGGGCGAATTCGTTTTCAAATTATTGCTTAGCCTGGGAGCTGGCTTTCTTGTTGGCATGGAGCGCGAATCCCGCGGAAAAAAGGCAGGAATCAGCACGCAGACTTTTGTCATAGCCGGCGCAATGCTTTTCACAATGATGTCGCTCATGATTGACCCAAATGAGCCGGCAAGGGTGGCGGCGCAGATTGTCACAGGCATTGGCTTTCTTGGCGCAGGGATAATCCTGAAGGACAAGACAGGCAACATTACAAACCTGACAACAGCAGCGAGCATCTGGTTTTCTGCTGCCATAGGCATGACAATAGGCATAGGCTATTACATGATTGCAATTTTGGCCACACTATTCTCGATACTGGTCCCTCGAATCCCTCATTTTTTTGGCAGCCCGGACCATCACGACAAATAATTTCAGAGCCAAGCCTGCTTTCAGAATTGAAAGCTTCGTTTCTTTGTGCTTTTACCAATCCAAAATAGAAATAAGAAAATAAAAAAATTGGCTATGGAAAACTAAACGCATCTGCCGCCCACACATATTGATGAGAAGTTCGTCACGCATGAGGCCCAATTGTTATAATACTGCGTTCCGCTGCACCAGTGCTCCATTACGCTGGAATTGTCCAGGCAATATTCGCTGTGATTGTACGGGTTTCCTCCTGAATAGCCGCTGACAGTTCCCCAAACTGTAATTGCAAATCCTCCGTCGCTGTCAGAACACGAGTCCGGAAAGCCACAATCAGCAGGGCATGTGGCAGATGTTTCTCCGCCTTCACAGACGCCATCTCCGCAGTTTGTTTCGTCATTGTCTGTCGGCCCTGAGCATCCTCCGTCAGCAAGGTCAACTGCGCCGTCTCCATCATTGTCTGTCCCGTCATCGCATTGCACTGAGGGATTAAGCTCACTGCTGTCTCCCCGGTTTGCACATCCTGGGTCACTGGGCCAGTCTGTGTATCCATCCCCATCATTGTCAGTGCTGTCCTGGCATGCATGCTTTGCTCTTGGCGCTGCCATAACCAAGGCAACAACCAGAATGCCCACTATGACTACTGCACTGATTAATGCTACCCCTGCTTTCTTGTCCATGTTTCTTTCGCCTCCATAACTCATATTCTAATGAATATTAGTGTGCAAACGTGTTCAGATATTTATTTCTTGTGTGATTACAAAGTTGTGACAAATTGAGCTTATCTATATATAATAACACCATAAATTATATATAGCATGGCTCAGGAATCAACTTCATGCCGGGCAGAATCCAGTCTCCAAGCTCAATCAACACGTACAGGCAATGCCCCCGCAAATATTACTATCAATATATCGAGGAGCTCCCCACAAAGCCGAGCATCCATCTTGTCCGTGGCCATGTTGTGCACGAAGTGCTGGAAAATTTTTTTCACCTGGACACCTCCGATCTCAGCAGGGCAAATTATGAAATGGCGCTGAAGAAGCGGATACAGGACCTTTTGCTGAAGCATTGGCAGGAAGAAAAGGATTTCAGCAAGCTCGACTTGACAAAGGAAAAACTGATGTTTTATTTTGATGAAAGCATGCTCATGCTCCTGAACTGGATCAACCAGTTCATTGCCAGGCTTGAGGCAATGATGGTTCAGGGGTTTGGCCTCGCAGATGCCTTCAGGCGCCTGACTCCAACAACGGAACAGCAATATGTGTCTGAAGAGCATAAGGTCCAGGGGTTCATTGATGCAATAGAGGACATTGATGACCATGTCAGGATAATTGATTACAAGACATCAAAGAGCTTTGACATTTCCGAGGAGTACAAGCTTCAGCTGGCAATCTATGCATTGCTGTACAATGAGAAGCACGGCAAGCTTCCGAACAAGGTCGGGATAAATTTTCTGAAGGATGTTGAAAAATTCCTGGATGTGGATGAGGACCTTGTCAGGTACGCCAAGAAGGAAATTGACCTGGTCCACAAAAAAACAGCAACCGATGACATTTCAGCTTATCCGCTGGTGCCCCAGCCATTGTGCAAATGGTGCGACTTCTTCAACAAATGCTTCGGGGTTGAGGGTGAAAAATATCCTTTCAACAACAATTCCCGAAGAAGAATGTGAGCTCAGCCAGAGTCCCTTAACCCACCAAGAATTATGCGCCAAACATCTTCATCAGCCGCGCCTGACCCTGTCCACAAAATCGTGCCGCTCCTCCCAATGGCAAATTTTGTTGTGGTTGTTTTTACACCGTACTCGGCCACAACAGCAGGGTCTGCCTTGACAAATCTTATGCCCTCTATGCCAAGCTTTTCAGCATAATTTTTTATTTTATCCTCAGATTCCGCAGGGTCCAGGTTTATTGCAATAAACTCCACTTCCTGGTCATATTCGGGATAGATATCCTTGAGCACCTCAAAATCCTGTTTGCAGTAAGGGCACCAGGTCGCCCAAAAGTACACAACTGCGGGATTGCCATATGCTGTGTGGCCATTGTTGAGGCTGGCCTCAATTCCATCAACTGCTGTGAGGGCAAAGTCAGGGGGCACATCGCCCTTCTGGATGCCGACCATGGGAAGCTCAGCGCTGGCAGCTAATTGCGAGGCATCACTGCCCGCAATTGCCTCGGATTTTACCTGGAAAACCTCTTCCGGCGAAATTCCCCTGTTCCTGCTGGTGTAGAATGAAATTGCCAGTATCACAAGCCCGATTACCAAAATCATGGCTATTGACCTGCTTGCTGGCTGATTCCTTTTTTCACTGTCCTTTTTCTTTTCCGCCATAATAATATAGGTAATCCTCCTTTCATTTAAAATATCTAACCTTTGGGTCTTAAACACTGATTTTAACCGATACCTCTGCTATGAATCCTGTTCAGGCAAAGCATAAATTTTTAAGCCAGGCACTTATGGAAGTTAGCATGGCCTCGAAAACCAGGAAAAACCAGTCAAGTGCCAAGGAATCCAGGGAAGCTGGCAAGGGATTGCCGCGAATAGTGGGCATTTTGCTTTTGGTTTTCTGCATTGTGCTTATTGCATTGTCAGGGGTTCTCTTGTACAAATACAATGAGCTTCAGCACAACATTGAGACATGGGTGGATTATGCAACAGCATTGCAGGGCATATCAGGCATTGGCGAGCCCGAGCCAACTCACATCCATGCGGATTTTGCAGTCTATGTCAATGGCCAAAGAATTTCTTTTAATGTGTCAGAGTACCATGAAAAAAATGATTTGACGCATATTCACCTGGGCAATCCTGAAGGCGACAAGACAATACACATACACTCAACTGGAATAACCTTCGGGCATTTCCTGAGGAGCCTGGGCATGAGCCTGAATTCAGAATGCTTCGCCATGCAGTCCGAAAGGTTCTGCAATTCACCTAACGCCTCTTTGAAATTCTATGTCAATGGCGAGAACAACCCTGAATACGGCGACTATTACATGCATGACCTGGACAAGCTCCTCATAAGCTATGGCAATGACGGGCCGGAGCAGATAATGACACAAATTTCCAGCGTTACGGATTATTCAAAACTGTACAGCGAAAACCCTGAACTGGGCTAAAGAGAAAAAAATAATTTTGCTGAAATTTCTATTTCCTGAATACAAGCAGCAGGGCAAGTATCACTGAAATCACGCCCACAATTATCTGTATCCAGGCAATGCCGCCGGTAAAAGTGTTGAGCCAGCTGTATAATGGAGGAACTGCATGGACTATGCCTCCAACAAGCAACAGTATGTTTGCCCACATTTGCATATCTTGTGCCATCTTATCACCACCATCCAAAAAATTAATCTTCAGTATTCCCAAAAAATTATTTATAGGTATAAAAAACTTGCGCCGGGCATGCCTCGGCTATGCATTATTTCACTTTGCCTAAAAATTGGAAAGCTTTAAATAAAACTGAACAATCGTTATGCAAAACTTAGGGTGACGCTTATTGAAGTGCGGGCAAACAATCGCAATACAAATGGAAAAAATGATTTTTTCATAGGGCCTGTTTCTGTACGTGAACTTATAGAAAGATTCGACACGCCATTATATGTCTATGATGCAGGCACAATTAGCCGGCAGGTCCGGTCCCTTCATGATGCGGGCTTTGATTCCGTCCGATATGCAATCAAGGCGAACAACAATCCGGCGGTTTTGAAATTAATCATGGATGAAGGCGCCTCGGGTGTGGACGTTGTCAGCGCAGGCGAGCTCCTGATTGCGCAGATTGCCGGGATATTAAGCGATGAAGAGTCGCCTCGCAGGGTTGTCTTTGGCGCTGACTTTTTCGCGAATAATTCCCATGACCTTGAGCATGTCATAAAGCTGAATGCAACCTTAAATGCAGGCTCAATCAACATGATCCAGGAATACGGAGAGATGCAGCCCGGCATAAAAGACATCAGCATAAGGCTCAATCCGGGATTCGGGCATGGCCACACAAAGAAAGTGGACACAGGAGGAGAGCACAGCAAGCACGGCATCTGGTACGGCGACGCCAGCAAGGCGCTGCGAACTGCCAGCGATTACGGCCTGCGAGTCAATGGCCTGCACATGCATATTGGCACAGGAACAAATCTTTGGGAGCTGGAGAGAGTGGCGGAATCGCTGATAACCAATGGGCAAATGGTGCGTGACCTTGAATATGTCAGCGCAGGAGGCGGCATCCCAGTCCCATACAAGGAGGGGGACAGGAAAATCAACCTGCAAAAATACCGAAAATTGCTTGCCAATACCGAGCGCCGCCTCAGCGCCTTTTTTGGCCGGCCGATAAACTCGGAAATCGAGCCAGGCAGGTATCTGGTGGCCGAGTCGGGATATCTTGTGGGCAGGATTCGTGACATCAAGAGCACGCCTGCAAACAAATTCTATCTTGTTGATTTTGGATTTGATGCAATGCCCCGCGCAGTGCTGTATGGCGCGCATCATGACATGCTCATCGTCGGCAGGAATTCAAAGGAAAGTGAAGTTATTGTTGGCGGGCCGCTTTGCGAGTCCGGCGATGTCTTTACGCAGGAGCAGAATGGCGACCTTCGCCCGATAAAACTGCCAAGGGCGGAAATTGGCGACATCATCATAATGAAAAATGTAGGCGCATATGGGATGTCAATGGCTTCCAATTATAATTCAAGGTTCAGGCCGGCTGAAGTCATGGTAAACACCGACGGCAGCTATCAGCTAATAAGAAGCAGGGAAGGCGTGGCTGACCTGACCAGGAATGTAATCCTTCACCCTGAAAAAATAACTCCCAGGCAGGCGATACAATAATATTTTTGAAAATTAAGTAAAAATAGAAAATTAAAAATGATAAGGCAAGAAATTATCAGGGCTTAAGTCCCTTCTCTCCATTCATCTGCATACTTCTTCTGCATTGAAGTCATTTCATCCTTGGCTATCCCCAGGGTCATGAGCTGCAGCTTGGCAATCTCATCGTCAATTTCCGGAGGAAGCGATATGACCTTGTTCGGCAGCTTGCCTTTCAGCTTAACCCCATATTCAACAGCCAGGGCCTGGCCGCAAAAGCTCAATGCCATCACAGTAGAAGGATGGCCTTCTGCGCATGCAAGGTTGACAAGCCTGCCCTCGCCGGCAAGGAAAATCCTTTTGCCATTGATTGTGTATTCATCGAAATATGGCCTTATCCTTCTCTTCTTGCTTGCAATCTTTCCCATGCCGTCAACATCAATCTCATTGTCGAAATGGCCGGAGTTTGCAAGGATAGCGCCATCCTTCATCAGCTTCATGTGCTCGGTCGTGATCAGGTGCTTGTTGCCGGTCACGGTGACAAAGATATCCCCTATTTTTGCAGCCTCTTTCATTGGCATGACCCTGTAGCCGTCTGTCCTTGCCTGGAGTGCCCTGAAATTATCGACTTCTGTCACAATGACATTTGAGCCCATTCCCTGGGCGCGCAAGGCAACCCCTTTCCCGCAGCTGCCGTATCCGGCAACAACAAACGTCTTTCCTGCGAACAATGTGTTGGATGCCCTAAGAATTCCGTCAATTGTTGACTGCCCGGTCCCATAATAATTGTCAAACAGGTGCTTTGTCTTGTTGTCATTGACTGCAACCATCGGGTACTTCAGGACTTTCTCCTTTTCCATGGCCTTGAGCCTGATGACACCTGTGGTTGTCTCCTCGCATCCAACAATGATATCCTTGATCAGCTCTTTCCTTTTGGTGTGGATTTCAGTCACAAGGTCGCAGCCGTCATCTATTGTCACATGCGGCTTGAAGTCAACCACTTTCTTCAGGTTCCTGTAATATTCTTCCTTGGTCTCGCCTTTCCATGCATAGACTTCAACGCCTTCCATGGCCAAGGCCGCTGCAACATCATCCTGCGTGGAAAGCGGGTTGCATCCTGTAATGGAAACCTGCGCCCCGCCAGCAATGAGCGTCCTGACAAGGACAGCGGTTTCCTTGGTTACATGCAGGGCCATGCCAACCCTTAACCCCTTCAGCGGCTTTTCCTTTGCAAACCTGTCTTTGACCTTCAGCAAAGCGCCCATCTGGCTCTCTGCGTATTCTATATTCATTTTCCCCTGCTCGGCAAGGTTTATGTCTTTTACTTCGTATGCCATGGCTTTTTGGAATTTAAATGGCGTTTATATACTTTGTGCTGTCCATGGCTTTGCCCGAAAACTCGCCTTCCGGCTCGGTTTGGGCATCTGCTCAGCATTGCAGCTTCCCGCGAATTGCATTTTTCTCCTCTGCAACCCCGAAAAATGCCTAACCCCTCCTGGAATGGGCTTCGCAAAATTGATGCCCAAACTAACTTTTCGGGCAAGGCCGCTGTCCACTTTTTGATGCCTGATTAGGCGGCGCGGCCAGGGCAGGCGAGTTTTTCCGCAAAGAGGCATCTAGTCATGACTTTTATCTCCCTTCTATGGAAAAAAGTAACTACCATAAAGTTTATATATTAGTTATATATTATACAATAGTAACAAATACATTATTTTACGTTTGGTGGGAAACACAATGAAGGGGACAAACTCAATTTTACCAAGCATAATAATTTTAAGTGTGGTTCTACTGATACTTTCCGGCTGTGCGCCTTTGCCAACCAATGATGTTAAGGGATGCGCACCTGTTGCCAGGCCAGCAGAAGATGTAACCGTGCCAATTGGCGGCGAACCTGCCACCGGAGAGACACCGGCCGGAACTGAAACGCCTGCTGAAACAGTGCCTGAAGAACAGCCTGTAACCGAAGTTACAGGGGAAGTGCCAGTGACTGAGCCTATTTTGCCAATTGCTTCTGATGAAGACAGTGAACTGATAATGGTTGATGATGGCATTCCTACAAAATATGTTGTGGAAGGCCAGACAGTCCAGCTTGACCTGAGGGCAATTGACCCGGATGGAGACCCGCTGTCATATACATTCAGCCCGCCAATGGACAGCACCGGCAAGTGGAAAACACATGAGGGCGATGTCGGGACTTATTTTGTATCAGTCACAGCTGATGACGGCGAAAGCCAGACAACGCAAAAAGTCAGGATAATCGTAAGGCCATCAAACAAGCCGCCAATAATGGGCGAAATCAATGATGTCATGATAGAGGAAGGCAGCACAATAATTCTCAAGCCATTGGTGGTTGACCCGGAGAATGATGATATAACAATGAGTTATTCAGGATGGATGGCAACGGATACTTATATCACAACTTTCAATGATGCAGGCGAGCACTTTGTCACAATAACTGCAAATGACGGCAAGAACACAGTCAGCCAGGAAGTCCGGATTGTGGTAACCAATGTAAACCGCCCGCCTGTGCTGGGCAACATGGCAGACATGGTTGCTGTGGAAGGCGATGCTGTCAGGATAGTCTATTATGCAGCTGACCTTGATAAGGATCCCCTGACATTCTCATTCAGCAAGCCTTTCAATGCCTTGGGAGAATGGCAGACTGGTTATGAAGACGAAGGCGAGTACCCTGTTATTGTTTCCGTGTCTGATGGGGAACTGACCGATGAAAAGGCGTTCAAGCTCACAGTCTACAAGAAGAACAGGGCACCGGCCATAACAGGTGTTGAAGACATCATTGTCAAGGAAGGCGAGTTGGTGCAGTTCAGCCCGATTGCAACTGACCCTGACGGTGACCAGGTTTATGTTTCTTACAAAGGCTGGATGAGTTCAGCTTCCTACACAACGAATTATAATGACGCAGGAAGCCACGATGTTTACATCATTGCCTCAGACGGAACTGACGCGGCAATCATCATGCGCACAGTTACAGTGGAAAATGTGAACAGGCCGCCAGTGTTCCAGATTGAGTAAGTGAAAAAAATTCGCAATATTTGTTTTCGCAATATCTGTTGTGCCAGGGAATCATAAGCAATCAGCATAAGCAATCAGCGGAAAAACTGGCGACACAAGCGATTAGTATTCATCCAGGAATGTCTGGCCCTTGTTTTTTTCTTTTATTTCATTGCCTTCTTTTATGCCAATGCCTGTTTCCTTATTTTCATCTCCTGGTTTTTTCTGGCCAAGCATCGGCACGCCATAAACGCCGTCATATCCTGGCCTGATCACAATCTCGCCATTTCTGTTTGCCATGACTGCATCTGCAGTTTCCTCACCTGCAAGCTTGGCCAGTTCTTCCCTTCCCAAACTCAGCAATATGTCATATTCGCTCCTGTTTTCCTTAATGCTAACCAGTTTGTAGTATTCCTGCCACACATATTTTGTTGCAACAGCCTTGCCGAGCAGGGCAGCAAGTATGTCCGACAGTGGGATTACCGATCTGAAAGGGATTGCGCCTTCGGGCACAAATCCCTCCTGCCTGTCTGCAAGCTGTTCCACCCTTTCCAGCACTCCCACTGTAAGCTTTCGCCTGCATTTTGGGCAGATATTGCCAGCTTTCATTGCATCAGCCGGATGCATCACAATATTGCAGCTGCGATGGCCAGTGAAATGGTATTTCCCGAAATTAGGGTCAACTTCAATTGTTTCGACAAACCCTTTTTTTGTCCTTAAGCATGCGATTAATGCTTCATAGGTTATTTCCTTCATTTCGAAAACATTGGCTTCCCTTCCAAGCCTCCATGGCCAGAATGAATGCAGGTCGCTGTTTGACACCAGCGCGTACTTGTCAAGCTGTGACAGCCTCCAGTTCATTGCAGGGTCGCTCGAAAGGCCGGTTTCAAGCGCATGGATATGCCTTGCCTGGTCCCTGAAGCATTCCTCGACTGTGTCAAAGCCTGAATTTGCGCCAAAGAGGGAAAACCATGGCGTCCATATATGCGCAGGAATTATCTCAATGCTTTCATCAATCCCCTTTAGCTGTTCCACAAGCTCATGGCACGGGAACTTCCCAAAAATTGGCCTTCCATCAGAAAGAAGGTTGCCTTTTTTTCCAAGCATCTCATTTATCTGCTCAACAATCTCAAAGCTGCCTGCCAAGAGCACATTGTGTATCTTCCTGACTTTTCCGCCTTCAGAATATATATTGGAGATTTCAGCTGACAGCACAAAAGGATAGCCGCTTTCTGTCCTCAGGATTCCGCTTCCATCCTCTTTCAACTGGGCCCTGAACTCTGCAAGCCATTTCGGGTGGGTAAAATCGCCAGTCCCCATCAGGCCCACTCCCTTGATTCGGGCATATCTCTCAAGATTTTTTACACTGATGTCCTTTGAGGTTGCCCTTGCGTACGGAGAATGGATGTGCAAATCAGCTATGACCCTCATAGCCGGGTGCAATCTTGATAATTATAAAAAGATGATGGGTTTTGCGGTCCAAACAGCCCAGCCCAAACAGCCCAGCCTACCATTAACTTTATATAACCCCTGCCTCTTTTTCCCCTGCATGGTGGGGAAAGGCTCAGATTCAGAGGATGATGAGATATCTATAGATTTTTCCAAGATAAAGGGATTTTTCTCCGGCAGGAAGAAAAGCGAAAAGGCAAGGCATTCCAAAAAGCAGGCAGGCATTTCTGAAAGCAAACAGCAGGCAAAGGAAGAAAGCCAGCGGGAATCGGCCAGGCAATCGCAGGAGGCCGGGGATCAAAATGATGATGACATCTCAATTGACTTTTCAAAAATCAAGAATATCTTTTCAAAAAGTTCCAAAGCAAGAAAATCCAGCACTGCTGATTCTGCTGATTCTGATGGCTCTGATGATGTAGTTATGGATGCGGAATCCCTTGACAAGGCGAAAAGTTACATAAAAAAATTCTGGCCCTATCTGTTAATCCTTATCCCAATTTTTATTACAATCTTTGTGCGCGCCCACACAGTCAACCTAGCAGTGACAGACACATGGGCACGGAACAGTGTTTATGACTTTTACAGAAGCCAGATAGAAGCGAGCATCAGGCAGCAGAACCCTGGCATAGACCAGAACACTCTTGGCAATGCTGTGGCGCAAAACCTTCAAACTTTCATCGAGCAGCGCAAAGCAGAGATTGACCAGCAGGTCGTTTTGACATCAGGGGACATAAAGAATTATTTCCAGTACCAGTCAGGCGATACACTGTATCCTTACATGGGCGATATTGATTCATATTATTTCCTGAGGCAGGCAAGAAACCTTGCGGAGAAAGGGCATATCTGCGACGTTATTGAAAATGGCGTTTGCTATGATGCCTACACAGTTGCCCCAAACAAGCTTGTGCTGCCCAAGACCCTCCATCCTTACTCTATATATTATCTCTACAGCTTCCTGAAAATATTCAATAAGGACATTACCCTTATGCAGGCGCAGATTTATGTCCCGACTCTATACGCTATAATCGCGGCAATCCTTGTTTATTTGATGATGCTTAAGCTTTTTGGCCCGCTCGCGGCGCTGACAGGCAGTACACTGCTATCTGTCAACCCGATTTTCCTGACAAGAAGCCTTGGCTCAGACACAGATGTATACAATGTTTTTTTCCCGGTCTTGATTATCTTCCTGGCCTTTGAGGCCTTCACTGTGGAGGATATCAGGAAAAAAATCATTTTCGCTGCGCTTGCAGGGCTTGCTGTGGGCTCATACAGCTTTGCATGGATAGGGTGGTGGTATCTCTTTGATTTTATTGCAATCGCAGTGCTCGGCAATTATGCATTGTCCGCGCTCAGGGATTATTTCTCGGAAAAGAAGCCCAGCTTCAAGAATCTCCTGAATGACAGGAAAACAAAGGAGATGGTGTTTCTTTTGGCAACTTTCGCAGTTGTCGCGCTTCTGGCAGTGGGATTGATTGCGGGCTTCAAGCAGTTGCCCATAATCTATAAGGGGCCTTTCGGGTTCCTCAAGGCCAAGGTTGCGGCAAATCCAAATATCTGGCCAAATGTCCTAACAACAGTTGCAGAATTTAATGCTGCATCCATACCGCAAATTGTGTCTCAGGCAGGCGGAAAATGGTGGTTCTTCATGGCACTGCTTGGCTTTATTGTCGTAATCTACAAGAACCTGAAGAATGTGGCGAAGAATGTGCTCATCTTCCTGCTTTCAGCCGCCTTGCTATATTATCTGGTAACCCCTAAAGGTACCAGCCTGCCTCCTATTACTTATCTCCTGCTTTTTGGCCTCACATTTGCGCTCAGCATTATTTTTGTCTTCAAAAGCCAGGAAGAGGTGGATGTCAAGCTCGGCATAATGTTTTTCCTATGGGTCGCTGCTTCAATCTATGCGGCAACATCGGGAATCAGGTTCACGCTTTTGCTTGTGCCCCCTATTGCCATAGGCATAGGAATAACCTTTGGATTCCTGCATGAAACCATTACCTACCTTTTGTCAAAGGCAGTTAAGATTAACAGGGCAATTATCAGCATTATCATTTTCCTTGTGTTCGCATATTATCTGGTCAGCCCGGTAAGGGGCGGCATTGGCACAGCCAGCAGCTATTTGCCAAATGTCAATGACCAATGGTGGGAGGACCTTACAGCCATAAAGGAAAATTCACAGCCTGACGCAATCATAAACAGCTGGTGGGATTTCGGTCATTGGTTCAAGTTTATAGCAGACAGGAGAGTGACACTGGACGGCTCGTCGCAGAACAACCCCCAGCTGCACTGGCTCGGCCGTTCCCTGCTGACTCCAAGCGACAATGAGGCAAGGGGAATCCTGAGGATGCTGGACTGCGGCGGCAATAATGCATTCAAGGAAATAGATGCTAAGAAGCAGAACACTCCAAATTCTGTGCAATTGCTCAGGAAGATTATTGTATTGCAGGACCGAGGAGAGGCAAAAAATGTTTTGGCAGCTGACGGATTCTCAGATTCTGAATCAGAAAAAGTGCTTCAATACAGCCATTGCAATGCGCCTGAAAACTTCTTTATCACAAGCGAGGACATGATTGGCAAGGGAGGGGTCTGGGCGCACTTTGGAAGCTGGAGTTTTGAAAGAGCCTGGATGCACAGGCAGTTTGATGACCTGAACTCTGAGTCAAAAGTGGTTGACGCTTACATAAGCCAGTTCGGGATGTCACGCGAAGACGCGCTCTCATATTATAACCAGATTAGGTCATTGAAGACTGACGCGGAAATTAACCAGTGGATTGCACCATGGCCAAGCTACTTGCAGGGGGAAGCAGGCTGCACAAGGCAAAGTGAAGCTGTCATTTGCCAGGCCCAGGACCTCATGGTTTATGTCAATCTCACAAACATGGATGTTTACGTCCCAACACAGCAAGGGGTCAGGAGGATGGATGCTGTCAGCTATACAACACCTGAAAGCTACAACACGATAAGGTATGCATCTGACACAGTGGGCGTTGGAATGGTTTTCATGTTTAACAGCGACGGAAGCTACAGCAGCCTGTTCATGTCGCCACAGCTTGTCAACAGCACATTCACCAAGCTGTTCTATCTGAATGGCCACGGAACGCAGTATTTCCAGCTTTTCCGGGACAGCAAGGGGATGAACAATTTCAAAATCAAGATTTGGAAAGTGGACTGGGAAGGGAAGAATCCTCCAATACATCTGGCAAGGTTTAATGCGACAAATCCATACTTTGGCAGGACAGTTGAGCAGGTAAGAAAAATGGATGAGGATGCAGCTGCAAAGAAGGCAGCAGAAGAGGAAGCTGCCAGGCTAAAAGAGGAAGCGCAGGCTGCTGAAGCACAAGCACAGGAAAATCCAGCTGCAGCGGAATCCGGCCAGGCTGAATCAGTCGCACAGGGCAATGAATCAGCAGTTGGTGAAAGAATTATCATAGCCAAGGACAGCTCTGATTTGGTGGAACAGATTGAAAATACAAATTAGCTTCACAAGCTATATATACTCCTTATAACTTCTTTCACTGCATGGCCAGGCTCTTCAAGCAAAAATGCTTCAAATGCAGGAAAAACTATGTTCTCGTAACCTGGAAAAACAGGTTTCCTATGTGCTATGACTGCCAAAAGCCTGAAATGCAGGGCAACATCAAGGATGCAAAAATGCGGAAGATGTTCGAGATTCCTGAGCAATTCTACCGCGACAACGCCTTTCTGCGCAGCATCAAGATTAATTACATCAAATTCGGCAAATTAAGCCCGCTGCAGATTGACATGTTCAAGAAATCTGTTGAAAAAATGAAGACAGGAGGGGAACTCAAGCAGCCAGAGCTGGAAGAGGAAACCCCTGAAGAAAGGATTGCAAAGTACGTAAGAAAATAAAAATAATTCCGGTTAAAATCTGCATTTTCCACCAGTCCATGGCTGGTGGCGGAAAACCATTAGGCGTTCCAGAAAGTGGAAAATGCAGGGTCTGAACGAGCGACCCGGGCGAGAACGAAGTGATCGAGCATGCAGCCGGTCTGTGACCGGCCGTGGTCGCGAGTGATTGACAACAAGCTTATTTCTTTGCCAGCACAAAATATGAATGGTGCCTGTGCCTTTTTTTTCTGATGTAACCAGGTCCGTGAGGCGGGTCAGTCTTGCTTTCTGAAGTTATGCACAGAATTTTGAATCTCTTCATGTGCCTGTACACATCCTCAAGCGCATCATAGCGCAAATACACCCCTTCCTGCAAAAATTCATTCTTAGAAATCCTTTTTCCAGTCCCATAAGTTGTGTCCCTTGGCGATGTGAATTCAAGCAGGGCAAATCCTCCCGGCTTCAATACCCTGTAAAAGGAGTTCATCGCAGCTGAGATGTTTTTCACATGCGTTAAAACATGGTCGCACATCACAGCATCAACACTTGTTCCCAGCTTTGCCCCGGCCAGGTCGCCGTGAACAAGCCTTAACTTGGGGTCGCCACCATAGTGTTTTTTGCAGGCTTCCAGCGCAGCCCGAGAGGCATCCATTCCTATAACTGCAAAACCAGCATCAAGAAACGGGCCAAGGTTTCTACCATCACCGCAGCCAGCGTCGAAAACAGTCCTGACGCCCTCGTGTTTCAGGAATTCCAGAAATCGCCCGAAAAATGGAGTGGGCTTTTCATTCCAGACAGATTTCCTTGTGGGCCTGTTGCTGTGGAATGCCTGGTAGACTCTGTCCCATTCCTGGCCAATCTGCTTTACTTTTTTCATGGCTTTTGCCATCCTTAATTCTCTTATAATAATATCATTTGACTAATTGTTATTGATATAAATTCCTATCGTTCAAAAACACAATAAATATATACTAATTCCGCAACAATTGACTGCAGTATGGCATTTTGGGACAATATCAATCCAGCTGACTTAAATCCATTGCCGATTATAGATAGGACACTTGGTCCGGACAGTTCTTTTCGCAGCAGCCTCGCTACCATGGGTGGCGATACTTTCCTATATATCTGGTGCGGAATATTCGCTGCCGGGTTCCTGGGAAGGGTAAAAAGCGTAAACAATGGCATTAGCCTCAAGGAATTGTTCATCTGGACCTTGGGCGCATTCTTTTCATCTTACATCACCTTCGGGCGAGGCGATGTTGGAATTTTAGTGATTATACTGTTTGGCGGTGTATTTATTCTTAAAAGATCAGGTGTGGTCGGAGCAGTTTATGCATCTGCCAAAGAATCCGGGATTCTCAACCGCTGGGGATACAATGCAAGGCAGCAAAGGAAAAAGGCAAGGCTTGAGGTGCAGACGTACAGGGAAGAGATAAGAAGGATGCGCCATGATAATGACAGGCTGGCAAAAGGCAGCGCCCAGGCGGCTGCAGACCAGGCACGTGTGACAGCCGAAGGAATTGGCACCTCAACTCATGAGGCTGCCGCTGCTGTCGCTGCAGAGGAATCAGCCCAGGCAATACAGGAGCTTGAAAAGATAGAAATGCAGGCAATAGAATCCGAAGCTGATGATATGACAAGGCTTTACCAGATTGAGACAAGAATGTCCAGCATTCCTGCCAGGGGCAATCTCGATGAAAATGCAGCCAACCTGGCAGCGGAAGGGGGAAGGTATATCGGCGTCCTCATAACCGACATCAAAGACAAGGAAGAAAAACTCCAGGATGAGCGCGAGAAGGAAATCAAAGTTGTGGACAAGGACGTGCCCATTATGGTTGAGGCAGAGAAAAAAGCCAGGTCATTGCAGGGCAGGGCAGTCCGTGCTGAAAACGACCTTAAGCGCGCTGAAAGCAAGCAGATACACGGCCTCCAGGATTTCATAAAGAAGAAAAAGAAAGAATACAGGGAGCTGCGGGGCAGGGAAGGCGCAAATGAGGCATTGAAGGCGGTTGAAGTCTATACAAAAGGCGGAGCCTACCTTTTCAGCCTCGAGCGAAAGCTAAGGAATGAGGTATACAGGACTAAAATCACCCTCAGAAAAATGAAAACAGACCTTGGGAACATGGTCAAGATGGCCAATGATGCCAAAGGCATGGCTGGCAAGAATTGGGATGTCGTCAAGGACTTCAGGCAACGGGTCGATATGATGAAGTCAACAGCAGCCAATTATGGCAAGGACATTGATGCCTTGAAGAAAGACTCTGCGCCCCTGTCAATTGCCGTGCACATCAAGGATGACCTGAATAAATTTTTTCAGGCGCTTAGCCAGTCAAAATCCGGAATCATAGCCTATGAACAGGAAAACCTTTACCCTCTTATCAAAAAACTGGATGAAATACTCAACAAGGGCGCTGAAATTGTCGACAGCCTTTCCCTGCAGCTCAGGAGCTATTATTACGTTTCGCGCGCATTTGAGCAGCTGGACCGGATGGCAATTGCCCTGATGCAGGGAACGCCTGTCCAGGCAGACCTTTCCAAGGACATGCAGTCAGAGATTCTGCAGGAAAAACTGCACGTTTCTGAGGTGAGGCTGCTTGAGAGGACAAAATCTGTTTTCAAAGCCGCGCATGCAAGCCTTGCCCGGACTGTTGAATCAATGGAAGTGCTTATCAAGAAGCACCGTGATGACTTTGAGAAAACCAGCCAGTTGCAGGCACGGGGGATGCAGGCAATTGACACTTTCATAAGGATTTACCAGCAGAGGCTTGAAAAAGTCGAAAAATTGATCTCCCATG
This sequence comes from Candidatus Woesearchaeota archaeon, assembly GCA_018303405.1. NCBI lineage: Archaea > Nanobdellati > Candidatus Woesearchaeota > Candidatus Woesearchaeota archaeon. The sequence goes on from JAGVYD010000020.1 coordinate 22,592, forward strand.
AAGCTTCACTGGCAAGGCAAAATATCGGCGCAGCAAGAATCCGTGAGCGCCAGGCCGCCAGGGCAATATAGCGCTAAATAATCAGTTTCGCAATTGGGATTTTTGTCTATTCTGGGATTTATTTTCTTATATAATAACACCTGATTTCTCTATATTTTAAGTACTATTAAGTAATAACAAATCGAAAGATTTAAATACCAGTTATAATTATATTACCACACAGTGATTACAGTTATGACATCAGCAGTGACGTTCAGCGACTTTATTTTTTCATTTTGTTTTATCAATTCAGCAGGAGGGGGGTATCATGGTAAGGCTGCCAAGATTCATGCTCAAGAGGGTTATTGTAAGGAATCTAAAGAACCTTCAGTATCCATCAGGCTTATTTGCGGCCTCAAAAAAAAATGTAAGCACAGGCTACAACAAGGCATGGCTGAGGGATAATATCTATGAGACTTTGGGCCTGGAAGAAATTAATGATACTGAGGGGCTCAGGAAAACCTATGCGGCCATGTTTGACATTCTCCTGAAGCACGAATACAAAATTGATTTTGCCATAAGCAACAAGCCAGAGCATTCTTTCCAGTATATCCATGCAAGATATGACCCAATTCACCTGGCCGAGTTCCATGAGGAGTGGGGCAACAAGCAAAATGATGCAGTTGGCGCTTTCTTGTTCAAGGTTGCAGACCTGCTCGGCAAAGGCATCATGGTCATCAGGGACAAGAATGACATAAGGATCCTGCAAAAGCTCACTGATTATCTTGCATCCATTGAGTATTGGCACGACATGGACAACGGGATGTGGGAAGAAAACGAGGAAGTGCATGCATCTTCAGTAGGCGCATGCGTTGCAGGGCTTAAGGCCATCTCCAAATATGTTGATGTTCCGGACTCGCTCATTGAAAACGGGCAGGAAGCCCTCAACCTTCTTTTGCCGCGGGAATCCGTGACAAAGGAAACTGATATGGCACTGCTTTCATTGATTTATCCTTATAATATTGTTGACGATGTGCAAAGGGGCCAGATTCTTGCAAATGTCGAGAAGCATCTTGTTATGGAAAGAGGGGTAATCAGGTACATCGGGGACAAGTATTACAGCAATGGGCACGAGGCTGAATGGACAATGGGATTTCCCTGGCTGGCTAAGATCTACAAGGACTTGGGCAATGAGGCAAAGCACAGGCATTATCTCAATCTCACACTTTCAGTTGTGAACGGCGATAATGAGCTGCCGGAATTGTACTATGGGAAATCCAGCCAGCACAATGAAAACTCCCCTTTGGGATGGAGCCATGCACTGGCATTGGCAGCCATGGGGTAAAACTTGATCAAAAAACATAGTCAAAGATCTTAATCAGGAATGGGATGGGAATGGAATCTTTGCCAAGAATGAGGTTACAAATGGAAATCGCATCATCACCTGTAAAAAGCGAAAATTGGCTGATGAATTCAACCATACTCAGCTCGGCCTCTCACACTTATGGCCCGCGGCTGTACATAATCGATGTTGTTGGAACCATTGCGGACAAGGAAAGGCTTATACCGCAGCTTGAAGGCAATTTCGACAAGGCCGCAGTTGAATACTATACTGCAAATGGGGTTTCGCAGAAAAAAGCCGAGGCTAAATTGGCGTTGGGCAAGAAGCTGCGCGCAAAAAACAGGCGCGACCCGTCATATGAGAAAATGCAGGATGAGGTTGCTGCCTATTCCTATGAAAAAGGAAAGATAAAGCTTGAGATTTATGACGATGCGCACACTGCCTTAAAAGAAATGAGGGAGTCAGGCGCGGAAATTGCAATATTCAGCAGCGGCATGGACAAAAGCCTGCAGCCCGCCTTTAAGTCTGTGCGGCTGGACGGCGGAAAGTCGCTTGATGATTATGTTTCAAAATATTTCAGCTCAAACCAAGTGGGCCCCAAGTCCAGAAGGGAAACATTCGAGCGCATTCCGAAGGATATGGGAGTTGAAATTTCAGACTGTGTATACATTGACGATGAAGCAAAAGTTACAGACATTGCATCAAAGGCCAATTTCAGGCAGGTCTACCAAATACAGAGGGAGGAAACAGCCACTCATGCAGGCACCAATGGGGAAAAGCATGGCGCTGAAAGCCACGGCACAGGGCACGAAGAAGCCCATCAGCATATGCATGCAGGCAAAGGCAGTCATCATTCAGGATATAAGACAATCAAAAGCCTGAAGGAGGCCGTGTCTAAAGGGCATGATAATTCAGACAAATCCCCTCATAACGGGCCGAATCAGGAATCCCACGGGCAAAGCGATCATGGCGAAGGAGGCCACGATGGAGCAACAGAATCAACTGAAGCGGCACACAGTGACGGAGGCCATCACTAGGGGCATGCCATCAAAGCTGCATGGCCCGCAAAACTCATGTTAATTATTGGCGCAAAGGGGGCGATTCTCAACCCTCTCCACCACAACCACCTTTGCGCCTTTAATTATATTCAAATTACATTAAGCATCCAAATTGCATTGAACCTCAAAATTGCAACAATACCCGATGCCGGATATTAAACAGCGGCAATCCAGCTAAAACAAATGTTTAACCAGAAAAGAGCAGGCTTAAAAAAAATAAGGACAAATGTGATAAAATGGCAGAACCACTCCATTCGCGGGATATGAAAGGGCTTTTCATAGCTTATGCCCGAACTGAGAGAAAATTAGGCGAAGCGCCGGCAAGCAAGGAAGCGCAGCTGGAATATGAGCGGCGCAGGAGGGACATCTTCCTGGTTCCAGCGCAGAAAAGGATTGAATATCTTGGCGAAAAGAACATGGAAGCCAACATTGCTGAAATGCTTGGCAATAAGGAAGAAGCTGAAAAGCAGCGCAGCATTGCCAGGTCGTTCAAGCGGAATTTCCTGGGCCTGTACAATGAAATGAGCCTGCCCCTGATGGATTTTCACAGGATGAAAAAGAATGCTGATTTGATGCTGTTATACGCCAATCTTGAAGCATATGTTGACACTGACACATCGAGCGGCGGCAACCCTATTGTCAAGGAATCAGCATTGGAGTTAATGAAAAAATTCAACAGCCAGGCAGTCAAGACACTTAGGAGCATTCTTGTGTACTCCGGCGAATTGTATGATGATGCTATGGACAAGGCAGAAGCAAGGAGAAGGTTCCATCTCGCAGATGTGCTGAGCCAGGAAGTTTTGTATCCGTTCTATTTCAGCTCAACTGACCATGAAAACCTGGCCAGCCCCCTGGAGTATGCGCTTCTCAGGAAGGATGAAGTCACACCGGTTAAGGTAAAGGGAATCTGGTCATCAATCAACTGAAAAATTCCAGGGCATTGGATGTGCCGCTCATTTCTGATTATTCGCGTACCGGACCACAACTATTATCCTGATGAGATGCCGCCTGGACCATGGAATGGCATTTTTGCCGATAAAACCACTAAGCACACCGTAAAATCTATAAATGATGCTTTTTTAGCAGTGCACATGGAGAGCGATGTTCTGTGGTTCAGGGATGTTGAAAAAGGGGTCTTCCCCCTGCTGGGGGAGAAGTCGCAGGCACTGTCCATACTGTATGCAAATGAATTTCCAGTGCCTCATGGCTTTATTGTGCCTGCAAAATTCTACAACAAATTCCTGGAAAAGACTAAAATCAAGGACAACATCAAGATTCTCATGCAGAATGTCCGTTCCGATGACCAGGAAGCAGTCCAGGCAAGGGCCAATGAAATACAGAGGCTGATTGTGCAGACAGAGATGACTGCAGACCTCAAGAACATGATAATTGATGCATACAAAGCCCTTGATGTGGACAAGAGCAAGGCCATGGATATAATCCAGGCAAAGGCAAGGGACACCCTGGTTGCTGTCAGGTCTGACCCAGTTCCCGGCTACAGGGGAAGGAAGGATGCAAAAGGCCTGCACATGCACTTCCTTAATATCAAGGGCGAGAAAATGCTTGTCAGGATCATTCAGGCGTGCTGGGCCTCGCTATACACTGCAAAAGCCGTGGCCTTCAGGGCAAGCCACGGCCTGAGCCAGGAATTCTGCTCAATGTCAGTCATTGTACAGAGGATGGTGCCTGCGCGAAAATCAGGGATTCTCCTGACAACCAATCCAACCAATCATTTTAGCGCTGTTGTCAAGGCATGCCTGGGCACAATGCAGGGGCACGAGGGCAAGCAGGCGCCCCTAAGCACTTATGTTGTAAATACGCAAATGATGGATATTACCCATGAGGACATCAAAAGGCAGGACACACGGTTTGTTTATGACGAGGATGAAAGCAGGTATGACGAGGAGGACATTCGGCTCCTGCCTGTGAAAAAGCCGCTTGAGAATCCAGAGGCTGTGGAGCTTGCCAGGCTGGGCAAGAAAATTGAGGAGCTGTTCAATGCGCCACAGGAAATCGAATGGCTGTATTATAATAAATTCCACCTGATTGACTCCAAGCCAATTGCCGGGCCTGGGCCAGAAGCTCCTGAAAGAGCAATGCCAGCTGCAGGAACAGCAGAAGCAGAGGAAGCCCTAAAGCCGGAAACAGTGCTGGATGTTGTTGTTGAAGGCCCTGGCGAGGAGCAGCCAGGCCATGAAATAAGCCGGGAAATCGCAGTGCCTGAGGAGGAAACTGCCATGATTGAGCAAAGGGCTGGCCAGGCAGTGCAGAACGCTGAAATGCTCGCCAATGAAATCAAGGAGAAGATGGAGAGGCATGAGCCCATCTACATTGAAGGCGAGCCAGCTGAGCAAAGGCACGAGGAAGTCACAGTCTACCTGGATGAGAAATCAGACGAGATTGTTGTGCAGGACAGGATTGAGACAGGCGAAGGCGTGGAAGAGAAGAAAGCTGTGCTCGATCCGCATGACTTATTGCGCGAATCCACAAAAACAGCAATTACCTCCGCAATCCCCATGATTCATAATGCGCTTGAAACTGCAATAAGGCAAAAGGAGAATGACTATGACACGGATTTCTCAGAATTGCTTGCAAGGCAGGACTACCATAACAGGCATGAGCTAGAGCTTATTAAGAAGCTGCACGACGATTTTCTCGCCGAGAAGGAATTGTCAATGGCAGATGTCCAGCATGCATTGAGGACTGCTGAGGAATTTATCAGCTATCTTAAGGAGCATAAGCTGATATGATCAGTATTTGTTTCTAACAAACTCTAAATCTAATCTCATGAAATCACGCATATCTTCCTGCTTAAACTGCCATGGATATAGATAGTGAATTCCTTCTCCAGTTTAAACCCGGATTTCTTAAGCAGTGCCTTGTAGCGCGAGAAGTCCGGGAAAATCACTACTGCCTTGCCCTGCAGTATTTTCCTTAGGTTCAGCAGGAATGCAAGATAGAATCTTTCCAGCTCGCTCTTGCCTGCCTTTTTTGTATTCTTCCCATAAGGCAAATCCACTACAACATGGTCAAACTTCTGCCTGGCCTTGGTTGCATCCCCTAATTTGGCATCATAATCCTTTATGCCATAAAAATCCAGGTTCATTTTGGCTTTCCACAGGACTGATTTGTCATTGTCCATCCCAAATGGCCTGAATCCCATCAAGCCCATTTCAATCAATATGCCCCCGCTGCCGCACATTAAGTCAGCAATCCTGGCTTTCCTGTCAACAACGCCGGTTAAATTCACGCAGGCCCTTGCGAGCTTGGGATGCAGGGAAGTCGGATGCAGTATTGGCCTAAGATGCGGCCTCCTGGCATTGAAGTCCTTTGTAACAGCAGCCCTGAACCTGCCGCAGAAAATCTTTTTGTCGAATATGAAAAATGCTATTTCAGTCTTGGAATCCTTAAGCTTCACCTTCGGGTTCTTCAGCTTATGCCATATCAGTGAGCCAAGCTCCTTTTCATTGAATTTTTGGGAGGCTGAGAAATTAATTATGTTTGCGCAGAAATTCCTGCTGTAAATTTTTTGCCAATCATATGCCTGTATGTCTTTTTTAATGTTTTTCGGGGTTGATTCAAAAAGAAAGTCATAAATCATGTGGGTATAAGCGAGCCTTTTTTCCAATTGCTGCATATTGTGCTCTGCTATCAGAATCCTGTCATATCCATGATACTTTGTGCTATTAGTGAGAGCCAGCACTTCCTCTCTGGCCAAATCAACATGTTCCCCTGAAAGAAAAAATATTTGTTTCATAATAAAGAAGCAAAGCGTGCCTTACTTTTTATTCTTTTTGCCCTGGCCCTTGCCTGTTGCCAATTTCTTATATCCGAGCCAGATCAGGACTGCAAGCGCTATTCCCAGCACAACAAATCTTCCAACATCAGGCAGGTTGCCCCAATACCTTATTGTGCCATAGATTACAGTCAGCACACCGCCGCCCATAATGCCTGCGCCAACACTTTCAAGCGCAAGCATTGCAGCGCCTATAATCATAGCGGCTATTCCAACTATTCCTGCTGAAATGAACACTATCCTATTGTATTTCTCCCTTGCTTTCTCAAAGTCAAGGTTGCAGAAGCTGCAGTCCTTGTACACATTGCATCCATTGCTTTGAACAGTATAAGTGGGCATGCCTTTCCTGTCATAGCATTCCTGCTCGCTTTGCCTGTTTTCTTCAGATGTCTGCTCGCATGCATATTGATCAGTGAGTTTTCTGCACAATTGTTCTGTGCTAATGTTGCCGCAAGACAGGGCACCATAATCAATCAGTGCAACTGGCTGCGATGCCTTGTCCCTCATCATCTCGGGGTATTCATAGAAACTGCTGGTGTTGCAATAATCATCATCCTGTGGTTCTTTCATGAATGTGTTCAGACCATAATGTACAAAAAACACGAATAGCAAGGCAATTGAAATAACAAGGATTTTTTCTTTGAGATTCATATTTGCATCACAAATAATTAATTGAATATAAAGTTATGCCATTTGCTTATTTATTTTCACTATAGAAAAATATATATACTAAAAAGACATAATCCTCCCTATGCCACGGGGAAGACCTATAAAATCAGCAATAAGGCAGGCTTTGGTAGAGATACTTTTTGTCATGAAAAAAGCATACGGCTATGAGCTGTACAAGGTTTACGACGCTGTGTATCCCAAGGCAACACTCAGGGCAGTGTATTATAACCTGCGAAAAGGGGTTGAGCTTGGGGAATTCAAGATCAATGTCATCAAGTCAGAAAAAGGCGAGTACAGCTGGGGAACAGAGGCTGAAAAAACTTACTATGAGCTCGGCGATGCGGCCAGGGCGGCAGGGGACCCCAGAGTCAGGGAATATCTTGAAAAACAGCACTCCGGGCCTCAGGAGTCCAGGCAGGCAAAAGCAGGGGATCCTGCATCAAGTTCATAGTTAGGGTTAAAAACCTGTCCAGCTTCTCTCATTCATGCAATACTATACAGCAAAGCAAAGGTACAGGGACCTGGTTCAGGATTTTGAAAACTATTTTTCAGTGAGCAATCTAGCTTCTTATGGGAATGAGCCTGCAAATCTCAACAAGCAGCATTTGCGGGATGCAACTCCGCTTGAGCTGCTGACAATTACCTATGGATACCAGGACCAGCTGGATTTGGTTTACAAATTATTAAACAGGGCTGGTGAAACCGGCAACATGCCTCTTGCTTCAGAGCTTCACAAGGAGCGCGAAACATTGGAAAGCAAGCTCAAGCTTCTACGGGCTAAATTCATACTCCCCATGCTAATCACGCATAGTAGCAAAGAAACACGTCTGCCTTATTTCGAGGAATTGAACCTAAACGAAACCGATCTTGCAATTAGGATCCGGATTGTTGCACAGCGGGAAGGCGCACGGCATAAGCAGCTTCCATGGTTAAACAATTAGGCTTTGCAATAGGCAATATTTTTAAAATGAAAGAATGTACTTACTCTTATGCAATATAACCAAGGAAGGGTCGAACATCCACCACTGGCTGTTTATATGGATGCCGTCTATAGTGCCAAAAAAATTAATCAAGAACAGTCTCAGGGCAGTCCAGGCTGGCGCAGCAGCAATGGTCCATTGTATGAAATTTCCTCCCTGCAGTCTGCGCCAATAATGGCCCTCTATGAGCTGTTGCATTTCTACAAGGGCAACCTCGACCTTGCCGAGCAAAGCATGATGAATGCATACGCACGCGGCAGCGATGACCTGGCAGTTGCATGGCAGGGCGAGGCAAGGGAACTGCGGGAAAAAATTGACATGCTGCGCTATGATTTCATCCGCCCAAAGCTAATTATCATGGGGCAAACGGACAGGCCAGTCAGGGGCGGCAAATCAGAGGCCATGGGATTGGAAAGCAAGCTGATTGACCCAGAGATTGTGGCATTGCTGGGAAGGCACAGGCACTGGGCGAACTAAACCGCATTTTACTAATCAAATTTCTAACGGCAAGTTTATAAACAACTACACTCTTTTTCTGGAAATATTTCTTGGGCTCGTGGCTCAGTCAGGCAATCTTTAAAAAGATTGCACAGAAACAAAGGGAACGCAAGGTTCCCTGAGCCCAGACGAAGGAATATCAACAATCGCAAACGATTAGATTGCCCGAGATGACAAATTTTCTTGGGCTCGTAGCTCAGCAGCAGAGCGCACCGTTCGCAACGGTGAGGCCGCGGGTTCAAATCCCGCCGAGTCCATTAACGGCCACGCCCCGTTAACAAGCGCTGTGTATTAAGGGGGTATTCACTTCGTTCCAACCCCCTGAACTCCCATCATCTAAATTAATTGTCAATCAAGTTGAACTAATCCTGACCGCCGGGTCGATATCATCATCTCTTCTGTTTCAGAAATTTTTGTCTGGCAGGAGCATTCTGTTTTTTTCGAGGATTTTCCTGAAAAATCCGCTGATGATTCACCGGCCCGAGCCAATCAGTGTAAAACTTTTTTCCAAGGTCCTGTGCAACCGCCTTGCTGGTGATATGGTAAGGATACTGTCCTCCCATCAGTTGGTCATTTTCATCATTATTAGGCCCAAAATTATGGATTAATTCATGAGCTATAAGGGGATACACTTCCTCAGGATATGTTCTCCATCTGGGTCCTGAAGCCGTAACTGGTTGTCGATATTGCAGGATTCCTGAATTTCCATTAATCGGTGCCGTCCCGTAAAAACCCTCTTCGTCAAAAGCCCCCTCACCCTTATTGAAGATAATCCCTTGCCGCTTCAGCAAAGTTTCCTTCTTCGTATCTTCCACCAGTGTATGCCCGGTAAAATATATTACAAAAGGTCTATAGGTATCCTCAAGTACAGAAATCATCTTCATTGTTTCTAATTTTCCGGCTTCATTCCTTTCCTTCAACAAGGTATCAATAATCCCCTGGTGGGAAAGCATAATGCGATATTTCATCTCGGGTTGATGATCACGATATGCATGTTGCCAAATTCTCTGATTTGCCTCGTTGAACCATTTATCTATAATCCCCTGAGGATCCTGGCCATCAATTAGCTCGAGGAATCTACCATCAACAATAGAATAAATAGGGACAATAACCTCTGATGTGCCGGAGCGCAGGTAAAAAAAGGGCTGTTTGTCTGGCATATCCATCAGATCCAATCCTTCCTTGAGCCGGTCAATAATAATTCCAAGAGAGAAATTTGTGTCAGCAGGCATTGCTGCACTAACTGGCTCAGGCCCAAATTCTTGTGTCTCATCCGCGCTCTGTCCAAATGCCTTCGTTCCTGTGGCCGTTGCAGCATAGAATGCAAGGGTCATCATCAATATCTTCCTATCCATAAATATGAATCATTCTCGACGCCATGCCTTTACATCACTCCAAGCACAATCATATCTGTGCAGCTGGAATAAAAGATGCAACTACTGCATCTGCATCATAATCATAGATGACATACAGGTCCTGCCATTGCAGGAGATACTGGCCCGGCCCGGCATTCATAAAAAAATCAGGTGAACTCAGCTTCCCCTGGTCAATCATGGCCTGTTCCAGCTTTGTTATTGTTGGATTTATAGTGGAGTGGCCGGCTACTTCTGCATGCGCCATCAGTTTCTGCACAAAATCATCAGGTATGACCAGCTTTGCCGCAAAGTTGACTATCCTGTCATTGCCGTAGTCATATATCACGGAAAGGTCATTCCAGTCAACCAAATAATCACCGCTTCTTGCCTGGCCAAAAAATGCAGGATTATTGGCCTGCGCCGCACTCAGGGTTTGGTCATCCAGCCTGGTTATCAGCGGCACGCTTGCGTTTGCATAGCCTTCCAGTTCCGCATGCGCCAGCAATTTTGCCACCAGGTCTTCAGGCGCCATTTCCTGCTCGACCATATTGACAATCCTGCCTGATTCGTAGTCATAAATAAGAATCAATCCGGGGTATGTCAGGAAGTAGTCCCCGACCTTTGCATCCTTAAAAAATTCAGGGTTGTTCTGCCTGGCGAATTCCAGGTCTGCCTGGGTTATTTTGGCCACAGTTGGAAAAGCCCCCTTGTACTTTGAAAGCTCGCTATGGGCATCAAGCTTTGCTGTAAGCTGGTCAAAAATGTCGCCAGAGCCTTTGCCGCCCGGCAGTTTGAAATCAATGACATACGCTGCCACCATGACAAGAATGACTCCTGTCAAAACAAGATTTGCCATCACAAGCTTTTTGTCGGTATTTGCCATAGCTACCCCCTCATAACCAAGTTATTGAACAGTCATCTGATAAACCTGTTTTATTTTTAAGCCTTGCCCTTTTTGACTCAACAGTGGTTCTAATCATCAAGACATAGATGCCGAAAAAATATTTATCCATTATCTACCTTATTATCTTATCATCTGATAAACGCCAAAGCTATGAGCGCAAGAATCAATGCCAGCAGGCCAATGCTCAGCCTTTTCCACCACAGCGTGCCTTTTTTCTCGCCGAAATAATGCACCATGGCAAGCAGCATCATCCTGCCGCCGTCAATTGGCCCAATCGGGACCAAATTGAACAGGCCTATGCCGAGATTCAGTATAAAGAGCCACATGAATAGCTCTGAAAGCCAAATGAATCCCGGAAAGCTTTTTTGGTACAATACCGGAAGTGTGGTATCAACATGATAGCTCTGCTCCCCTGAAATGCCGAGATAGCCTTTTGAAGCATTCTTGGGGTGCGGCTGCAGGGTGGCATAATAAATGCCGCCGTCAGTAACAATCTGGACAACTTCGCCTGGCTTTTTTGCATCCATCACTTTTGTAAAATTGACAGTGTAGACCACTCCCTCCCCATCTATTGAAGTTATAATCTCGCCGCTCTTCATCCCTGTCAATTCTGCAGGGTATTTCACTGAGCTGTCTTCCTTGTTTGCATTGATGTCAGTAATCTTCAGCCCGTCATAGACAACAATCCTTTCCATGGCCGGGACAAAGGCAAATGAAACAATCAGGAATGCGATGAGCGCAAGTATCATGTTGCTGAACGGCCCGGCTGCCAATACTGCAAGCTGCTGCTTTTTGGGCTTTTTTGACATTTCCTTGTCATCCGGCTCCACAAATGCAGCAGGGATGATAGGCACAAGGATTGAAAGGAATGCAAACCCGCTTGACTTTATCTTCATGCCATAAAGGCGGGCCACCACGCCATGTGAAAACTCATGCACTGTGGCAATCACGAAAATTGAGATAATCCAGTGCATAAAGGGAACGGCAATTATCCCCTTCAGCCCAGTCTCAATGGGGAGGACCAGGGCGACCGGCGCAGCCGCGTCTGGCTGGGTCAAGGACTTGATAAGGCTGCTCAGCAGCTCAAAGGTTATGACAGCCATGCCGAGAAAGCCAAAATAAATCCCCCAGCTGGACAATGCCCTCACAGTTTTGGGGTATTTTTTCGCCAGCCTGTCCATCATCGGCAGGCCGATCTTGGTGCGGTAGAGAATAAAATATATTATCGGGAATAAAATTCTCTGGAATTCTATCTTTTTTCTCTTGAACCAGAGAAAAATAAGCATTCCAATCAGAAATGCAATTGCCAAGTTTGTCTGCATACCCATTGTGAACATCAAACTATTTCAGCCTGACAGGCCTCAATGCCCTGCCGCCGCACTTTTTGCACTTAACCTTCCCAGCCAGAATCTTCATGTTGGGTGACCTGAGCTTAAGCTTGCATCTGCGGCATACAAAAACATTCCTGTAAATCCTTGCTTGTGCTTCGGGAAATTTGACCAATTTGCCTCACCTTTGCGGTTGAAATTTTATTCCGCCTTGACCTGCTTCATGACCTTTTCAGCCAGTACTATCCAGTAAACAACCTGTGCGCCGTCAACTGCCGCGCCTTTAAGCTCTTCAGGGATTTTCATGTCAAAGGTTTCATAGCTTTCCATGTCCATGACATTTGCCACGTCACCCTGGACTGACAATATCTGGGCATTCTTCTTCTCAACCACCGGCACTTCCACATTTTCGTGGCCCGGCGCGACAATGACCCTTTTCTTGTCGTCAAAAAGGCCGACTCCTGTCAGCCTGATTTTTGCATGGCCATGCTTTCCAGGCCTGCTGACCTGGATATCCACAACCTTGCATGCAGCGCCATCAATGACAATATAATTTCCTTTCTGAAGCTCGTTTATTCCAACTAATTTGGTTGCACCAGTCATGATAATCCCTCTATCTCAACATCAATATGCCCTTTTGCCAATGGATTAGGATTTTTAAGCCCTATATAAAGGTTTCCCCGCTCTGGCGCTGCCCCGAGACTTGCTTTTGGCATCAAATATGTGAGGTTCAGCTGTTCATGCCTTAACGCATTTTTCGAAGTTCCAGGGAGAAAAATGCTCTCAAGTTGAGCGTATACAGCCGAACAGATGCCAAAAGTCGAGGCGTATGCCGAGATCCGGGGCAGAGCCCCATTCTAATCCCGTGCAATTATTGCGCTGTTACTCCACTGTAACCTTCTCAATAACAACATCATCCAATGGCCAATCCTGGTAAGGCCCATTGCTGCCAGTGGCAACACCTGCGATTTTGTCAACAACATCCATCCCTTCAACAACTTCACCAAACACAGCATAGCCATAGTTATTGTCATTCTGGTAATTCAGGAACCCATTGTCAGCCAGGTTGATAAAGAACTGGCTGGTCGCGGAATCAATCACATTGGTCCTGGCCATTGCAATTGTGCCGCGCCTATTGAGGAGACCATTCTTGGCTTCATTCTTGATCGGTGGATTGGTCTCCTTCTGCGTGCCATCAGCAGTGAACCCGCCGCCCTGGACCATAAATCCGGGAATGACCCTGTGGAATATTGTCCCATCGTAAAATCCCGCAGTTGCATAATCTGCAAAATTTTTCACAGTCAATGGCGCCTTTGCTGAATCCAGCTTGACCTTGATTGTGCCCATGCTTGTTTCAATTGTTGCATGCATAGTTTCACCTTCCTTGTTTTCTAACGGCACAGCTTCCGTGCTTGGCGTTTTGCTTGCCTTGTTTTCAATGCCAAACATGACTATTGCAGAAACTGAAAAAATTGCAATCAGCGCAATCAGCATAATGTGTAATTTTTTTATTTTCATAAGCACCACCATGCCAAGAAATCCGGCTATCGTTTAAAAATCTTTGTTGTTTGCATTTCCATGCCCTTATTTTCTTTTTGAATCTGGATAATCTGCACTTCGGCCGGTTTTGCACGGGCATAGATTATGGGCATAGATTTCCAGGCAATTATTTTTGTAAAACTATATAAACGCCTGCCCTTTAATCGCTCTATCATATTGCAATCACTGATATTGCAATCAGGGGGTGTGAAAATGGAGCTATGGCTTATTATTTTAACGGTATTCTTTGTAATCTACATCTTGTCAGGCATCAGGATCATAAACCAGTTCGAGAAGGCAATTATCTTTACACTCGGAAAATTCACAAGCATAAGGGAGCCGGGATTCAACATCATATTCCTGGTCATCCAGAAAATCGTAATCGTGGACATGCGCGTCAGGACGATAGACATTGACAAGCAGCAGGTGATGACCAAGGACAATGTTCCTGTTCATGTGAATGGCGTGGTTTTCTTCAAGGTGCATAAAGTGGATGACGCTATCATAAAGGTGCAGGACTATGAATACGCACTTTCGCAGTATGCGCAGACAGCATTAAGGGATGTCATTGGCGGGATGAGCCTTGACACCGTGCTTGTGGAAAGGCAGAAAATAGGCGATGAGATAAGGAAAATAGTTGACAAGGAAACAGACCAGTGGGGGCTTGACATCCAGGTAATCAAGTTGCAGGACATTGAAGTCCCCGATGACCTCAAGAGAATCATGAGCAGGCAGGCAGCTGCAGAAAGGGAAAAGCGGGCCAATATCATCAAGAGCGAAGGCGACAGGGAAGCAGCAAAAAATCTCGCAGCTGCAGCCACCACAATGTCCAAGTCCAGGGGCGCGATGCAGTTGAGAACTTTGCAGACCCTGGATGGCCTGGGGCCAACTGCAAGCAATACTGTGGTAATGGCATTGCCTGTTGAAGTCTATGAGTTTATGCAGAAACTGGCAAAAAAGAGGCAGTGAGGGCATCCAACAAAAATTTTCGCATTGATGACTTGCCAAATGTATGTCATTGCCTGCCCAATCAATGTGCCATATGATCCATGCTGTTAAATGCATTTAGAGGGCAAAGCCCGGGGATTTGATTATGCCAGCAAAAGACCAGCCAAGCACTGAAGCCAGCCGGGATGCCCTGCAGAAAGCCAGGAATAAGCACCGGCGCAGGCTGCTGATATCTTCTGTTGCCGCCGGAGTTGTCTTGCTGATAATCATTCTTTTCATGTTCAGCCTCAAGGTTAATTTCCTTCTTAAGGAAGAGATGGTCATTCGCCTGGCACCAACCTACCAGTCCTTCAGTCTTGCGCATGGCGAGCAGGCACAGCTTGAGGTTGAATCCCAGCTTGACAACTACTGGCTATGCAGGGCGCATTGCAGCTACTTCCTTAAGGACGTATCGCAAAATACAATCCTGCAGGCCGGCACATTCAATTACAGCAATCATCATAAGGATATATTCTCTGCCATCCTGGGCGCGGACAAGCTTGGATACGGCCAGTCTGTCTACACGCTGAGCCTTGTCTGCAGCAACATCCCTTCAAGGCTCTGCCCTTCCTCTACAATCCCCATTGAAAGGTCAGCGATTTTTACAGTGAATTACCGCCCAAATCCTGGCGAACAGGCGCAGATTGAATCTTTCAAGAAAAGCTATGCCGGCATAGCAAGGCAGCTGAACAATGCAACCCTTGAATTTGCGAATTCGCGGAGCGCAATTGAGCATTTAAGGAATGCCAACACTGCCCGCCTGACCATGTCTTTGGTGTTAATCAATGCTTCATTATTTGATTATGAAAAAATGGTGCATGAATCAATTTCAGAATATGAAAGGCATAATTATGCCAATGCCGCAAAAATACTCGAGTCCTCTTCCTTGCTTGAAAAGGCGAATGCAGCAGCGCTTGAAGCGGCAAAGCTGCCTGGCGAAACTGCAAATCTTGTAAGCCAGCATAACCAGACCATAGAACAGCTTACTGATGTGTCTGAGCAGGGATTGTTCCTGAACACGCTTATTTTCACGGGCAACCAAAGCAAGGCTGTCCTTGGCAAATATGATGGAATGGGCAGGGAAATCCTGGAAGTGAGCAATTCCCTTGCTGTCCATGATTTTTATGACTATGCCGAATTGCTTGAGAGGCTTGGCAAGGCCGGGCAGGCAGGGGCACTGATAACAAATGCATTCCTGGATGATTTCACGGGCTCTTCCCGGGATTACATTGATTTGGAAATTTCCAAGGCCCTTCTTTGCATTTCAGCTGCGAATGGCAGCTGCAGCATAGGCGTTTCATCCATGGCTTCTGCGCAAGAAATCCAAAGCGTGGCTGATGCAAACGCCATGGCAATTGAAAAATGCAGGGACGCCGGCGCAATCCTCAAAACTGCGGAGGAAATGAGCCGGGCCAGGAACTCTTCAGTTGCAAACCTGACATCTGATGAAAAGGGATCAATTGGCCGGGAAAAATTATTGGCAGTCCTTTCCATCCTCGGTAAGATTGAGCTTCAAATGTCCGAGAAAAATATTTCGGGCGTGCAGGGCAGGACCCAGGCTTATGCACGGCTGATTTATGCCATCCTGGAGGAAAAGCCAAATGTCAGCGTGTCATATTATTCCTCAATTAATGAAAGCATTGCCCTTTTGTTTGATCCAATCTTTGCCCCTAGCCTTGAGGTAATCCAAAAAATCAATGGGCGATGCATTGAGCAGCAGGAAAATAAGGTCACATTGCTCTGGCCAATCAGCCTTGAATACGAGAATCTGGACTATCCTATTGTGAATGATTCAAGACTTGACATTGAGGCCCGGCATAAGCATCTATGAAATAATCGGAAAAGGCTGCGACATGGAAGGAAATGACGGCGACGGGGTTGTCACTGTAAATAGCAGCATCCTCGCCTATGCAAACATCACCTTTATCGATGGGGCATGCACAGGAGTGAATTCTTTGCACATGGACATGCTTGACCCCAGCCTTTACCCAGTTGTCTATGGCGAAGTTAAAAAAATTCTTGAAGCCAAAACATAAAGTATTTATCCTTCTTTGTTTAAGAATAAACAGGGTGTTTGACAGGGGTGTTTGACATGCCTACCATAAAAAAGAAACAAGCTAATGATGGAAACCACGACAAAAATTATAGCTTGGCAACTTTTGGCGCTGGCTGTTTTTGGGGCGTTGAATCAGAATTCAGGAAAATCCACGGCGTAATTGACGCTGTATCAGGCTATTGCGGCGGCGCCATGAAAAACCCGACATATGAGGATGTCTGCACGGACAAAACAGGGCATGCCGAGGCGGTTGAAGTAAAGTTTGACCCGAAAATTGTAAGCTATGCAAAGCTGGTTGAAGTATTTTTTTCCATCCACAACCCAACAACGCCGAACAGGCAGGGGCTGGACATGGGGACGCAATACCACTCGGTTATATTCTACCACAATAAATCGCAGAAAAAGACAGCCGAGGAAATCAGGGCGCGGCTGGGCAAATCCGGAAAGTTCAGGAATCCGATTGTGACTTCAATCGAACCGGCGAAGCCATTCTACCGCGCCGAGGAATACCACCAAAGGTATCTTGAGAAGAAAGGATTGGATAGCTGCCACATATAAAGATGAAATAAACGTAAATAATCATGATGGTTAAGAATTTCCGGGCTGTGTGGTTTTAAATGCATCATAAGCATTCAATGCAACATGAACTGGGACAGTGCCGCCAAGTTTTGGGTCAACCCTGGCAAGCTGTGCAAATGGCTTTCCATTCCCTGTTTCCAGGCTCCTCATTGCATCCAGAAATTCTACAGTGAAATCTCTCGGCGGCGTATAGCCGGCTTCCTTGAAGAATTTCTCCAGCCTGAATCTCTCGTTTTCATTCTGGAGTATTCCATAGTGCAGGTTAACAGATGACAATGCATCATCACCATACTTGTAAGTGCCCGATCGTGCTTCTTCAGGCAATCCTTTTAGTCTTGCCCTGTCAGCTATCCTGCCGAGTGGGTCACTTAAAATTAATGGACCCATGGACAGGGCTACACCAGTTGTCATTACACCACCTATGAGGTAAAATGCTTGTGCAACTTCTGAAAGTGATTGCACGTATTCTGTACCAAATAATGAATACGCAAGCCCACCCACAGTAGGAACCGCCAAGCCCATCCCAATAGTGTTGCCGCTGACCCCTTCACCTATGGATCTCGGAGGCCATGCAAAATATTTCCTCTGTTCAAGGATTTTTTCAGAAAGGTGTCCTGATGTTGCCTTGGCTACATCGACATTGTCATTGTCTGCAATGAATATTCCCTGGAGCTCGCCATCTTTATCAATATATAACGCAGAAATCCCCTTTTCGCTTACTACATTTTTATCCGGCTCGACAAAATACTCTACGGGGTTGCTGTCTCTTACATTAATGCCCCACTGGCCTTTTTTGGTCGTGACAACAATTTTACCATGCGGATAAAGCGCTTCCACTTTTTTATCAAGGCCATCAGCATTCCCTAAGCGGGCAAACCGGACCTGCTTTGCAATATTTCTATCATCAACCCCTGCCATGCCTGGAGAAATAACCTTCATCTTTAAATATCTTACGGAAGAGTGGTAATTGGATTGGCAAAGGGCGCTGTGGAAAATGTAAGTCTTGCCATCAGTTGTGCGAGCATTTTATTCTCACAAAGGCACATGCAAAGGAGATGGCAAGAGGAATTTGCATCTTCATGCCAAATCAGAGAATGCGAGCCGATGGCAAGACCGAGGCGCCAGCCGAGATTTTCCACAGCGCTCCCTTAAAGCCAACATTTAAATATGGAATAGCATTTATTTTTGCCATACTAAACCATTGTTAATTTTAATCTTTTTTTCGAATAACAAAACAATCTTGAGGTGGACAAAATGGCACACACTTTACCTGAATTGGGATACGCATACAATGCGCTTGAGCCTTTCATAGACGAGCAAACAATGAAAATTCATCACGCCAAGCACCACCAGGCTTACATTGACAAGCTGAATGCAGCAATCCAGGGCAGCCATGAACTGGAGAAAATGAGCGCAGAGGAGCTGATAAAGAGCCTGGACAAGGTTCCTGAAAATATAAGGGTGGCTGTGCGAAACAATGGTGGCGGCCATGTCAATCATTCATTTTTCTGGAAACTGCTGAAAAAGGATGCCGGAAAGCCATCATCGCAAATTGCAGCAGCAATCGACAAGGCTTTTGGGGGCTTTGACAAATTCAAGGAGGAATTTTCAAATGCAGCAGCAGCAAGGTTTGGCTCTGGCTGGGCATGGCTGGTTGTGCACAACGGCAGGCTTGAGGTCATGAGCACTGCAAACCAGGACAACCCAATGAGCGAGGGCAAAACGCCTATACTCGGAATAGATGTATGGGAGCATGCATATTACCTGAAATACCAGAACAGGAGGCCAGAATATATTGGGGCATTCTTCAATGTGATAAATTGGGAGCAGGTTGCAGCTAATTTTGCCGCGGCCCACAAAAAATAGGTGAGACTTTTGCTGAAGGAAGGCGACAAAGCCCCGGATTTTATCCTGAAGGATACAGACGGAAACACAATACACCTGGAGGATTATCTTGGATCCAGCGTCGTGCTCTATTTTTATCCAAGGGACAATACCCCTGGCTGCACCAAGGAGGCCTGCGCTTTCAGGGATGCCATGAGGACAATCAAGGAAAGGCAGGCAATTGTGCTCGGTGTGAGCCACGACAACTGCGAATCACACAAGAAATTCCGGGATGAATTCAAGCTTAATTTCCCCCTGTTATGCGATATTGAAAAGGAAATATCCATGAAATATGGGGTTTATGTCCCAAAGAAAATGCATGGCAGGGAATTCATGGGAATTGACCGGACAACATTTTTAATCGATCAGGATGGCATGATCAAGAAAATATTTAAGAAGGTTGAAGTTGAAGGCCATGTAGAAGAGGTGCTTTCACTTTTATAATCCTATCTTATAATCCTATTTACAATGAGGTGCAAAATGGCAAGGACACAAAAAACACAGCAGGCAAAGACTATACAAAGAAAATCTGGCAAGGTCATTGGCGTCAAGATTACAAAAGACATGACAATCGGCGATGTCATTTCAAAATATCCAAGGACAGCGGAAGTCCTGCAGGCCAATGGCGTTCACTGTGTGGGGTGCCATGTCAAATACTGGGAAAGCCTGGAAGGCGGCTTTAAGGGCCATGGGATGACAGACGAGCAGGTTGATTTTGTGCTGTCCGAGCTTAACAAGGTTGTTGCAGATGACGAGGCTCCTGGCGAAAACAACAAGGAATTTGTTGTGACCAAACAGGCAGCTGCAAAGCTCAGGGAACTTTTCATGAAGGAAAAAAAGGAAAATTATGGATTGAGGATAAGCGTTGTCCCTGGCGGCTGTTCCGGCTACAGCTACGGCCTGGAATTTGAGAATAAGGAGACCAAGGAAGACAAGGTGCTGAAGGAAAACGGCGTAAAAATCATAATTGACAATGAAAGCCTGAAAATGATTAAGGGCTCAAAGCTGGACTTCGTCGACACTCTCCAAGGCTCAGGATTCAAGATAACCAACCCAAATGCAGTTGACAGCTGCGGCTGCGGGCAAAGCTTCAGGTAATTTTGGCTAGAATGGCCATTGGATTATAGAAAGGGATAATAACAATACAATAATAACAAAATTTATCGGGGCTATAATCGTTCCGTGAATTTCCTGTAGTCAAAGTAAGCGTCAACAGCTTTTTGCATAATTGCCCTGGGGATTATGCTTCCCTGCGTTCCCGGCTTTCTGAATGCATTGAAAATCCTGCTGTCCCCGTGCTTCATGTAGTCCAGCATAAGCTTGCCTGACAGGAATGCCATTGCCAGTCCGTGCCCTGAGTAAGCCATGGAATACAGCAAATTCTTGTGCCTCTGGTCATGCCCTATAATCGGAAGGTCATTTTTTGTGAATCCAACAGTGCCTTTCCAGAAATGCGTAAACTCCACGTTCATCAGCTCCGGGAAAATTTTTCTTGAGCTATCCTTGATATTTTGCAGGACTGCCTTTCCCTGCCCTTCAAAATCCTTTGGCTTCTCATGGCCGTGCCCGACAAAGATATTCCCGTTGCCAACTACAATCCTGTTGTCCTCAGTTGGCCTGAAGTAATCATAGAAATCGTAGCTGTCCCACAGCATTTGCCTTTTTTCCTTGAAAATTGCCTGCATTTTTCCTTCTGTGAGGGGCTCGGTTGCAGCTGTATAGCTTGTCATCGGCAAAACATCATGCTCCATGCCGAGGGCGTATGTCTGTGAATCTGTGCCAACTATTACATGGTCTGCGTCCAACTCGCCCAAATCTGTCCTCAGGAAGACCTTGTGCGATGTCGGATATATGCTTTTGACTTGTGAATGCTCATGGATGACTGCCTTTGATTTTATGGCGGCATCTGCCAGGCCATGCAGGAATTTCAATGGGTCAGCAGACCTGTCATAAGGCGACTGGATTGCAGCATGGAACGCTGACGAGCCGATTTCATCCTTAACCTGCCTTGCATCAAGGAAGTCGCATGAGTAGCCAACCTGCCTTCTTGCCTCATGCTCCTTTTCCAGCATTTTAGTGTGCGATGGCTTTGCAGCCAAATCCAGGCTACCCTGCTTTGCCCAGTCGCATTTTATCTTTTCCTTGGCGACAATCTCTTCGGCCAATTTAATGGAATACAAGGATAGGTCCCACAGTGCTTTTGCCCTTTGCCTGCCATAATCCCTTTCAGCCTGCCAGAAATAGCCACCCCCTCCAATTGAGAATATGCCGGAGCTTGCGCCAGTTGCCCCTGCCCCTATTTCATGCGCTTCCAGGACAACAACTTTGTAGCCTGCTTTGGAAAGGAAATATGCATTGGACATCCCGGTCAGGCCGCCGCCAATGATTGCAATGTCAGCCTTTTCCCTGCCCTTAAGTTTCGGCCTGTGTTTTCTTGCCTTTCCCTGGTATTCATGCCACAAAGGGTAGTTTGCTATCATATCAGTGCACAGCTTAACTTATTATTTAATACTTGGTCTACCCCTTGCAGTAAAAACACTAAACATTGGTGCTGCTCAGTTGAAAATACCGTCGCCATAAATTCGCGCAGGCTTTCCATTAAACAAACAAGGTTGACAGGGGGATGTCCCTTACGGGGATGTCAAGAACTGCCTGCTAAAGCAGGCAGCGTGTTTGGATACTGCCTAAAAAGTGAGCAGTTCTTGAGCATGCTCAGAAATCGATATTCTTTCACCGAGACCTATTGATAATCCACATAAATGCCGAAGCCTATGGCGACCGAGGCGAAAGCCGAGATTTTCAACTGAACACATTGGTGCATCAGAGGCTCAGATAGGATTTCCGCGCCAAATCCTTAAACCCTTAAACACTTTTTTTAAGCCTTTTACACTATCATTATATCTCTCTCACGAGTTGCTTCAGCTAACAGGCAATTGCGGCCTGCTGTAAACTTGCAAAAAGTTTAAGTATCAATATAAACAAAGGGATATAAACAAAGGCAATTGTGGACGATAAGACACGAGGTGAATGTCATGCCAGATTCAAGCAAGGGAGCTTCAAAATCAGCCGGGACAAAAAAGGTGGACATATATTCCACGCCGACATGCCATTGGTGCATGCTGGCAAAGGATTTTTTCAGGAAGAATAATGTGGACTTTACAGACCATAACGTGGCCATGGATGCAAAAGCAAGGGACGAGATGATACAGAAAACAGGCCAGCTTGGCGTGCCGGTAATCCAGATTGGCAGCAATATCATCATAGGATTTGACAGGGAGCAGATTTCCACACTTTTGGGGATAAAATCTGCATTTTCCACCAGTCGTTTGCTTTAGCAAACCGACGAACGAAGTGAGCGAGCATGCAGCCGGCCTGTGACCGGCTGTGGTCGCGAGTGATTGACGGTTAAATTTTAATTATCCTATTTTTTCCAATTAATATGGCAAATATGGAAAGCCCGGCCGGGCTGAAGCAGCTTCATGCTTTATACAGGACCCGGAAGGCCAGCATCCAGAAACGGCTTGCGGAATTTGCAAAAGTCCCTGAAAGTGAGTATTTCTATGAGCTCTGTTTCTGCCTTCTCACTCCACAGAGCAATGCGCATAAGTGCTGGGAAGCCGTTACCAGCCTGAAAATGGATGACTTCCAAAATAAGGATTTTCACCCGTCAGCATATCTGCACAGAAGGACAAGGTTCCACAACCACAAGGGCGAATACCTCCTTGAATGGAAGAAAAGCCACAAAAGGCTGCTGGAGGAATTAAAGGCCAAAAAGAATTCAGCTGAAATCAGGGAGCACCTTGTTAAAAATGTAAAGGGGATGTGGTATAAGGAGGCCTCGCATTTCCTGAGAAATGTCGGTCACAGGAATCTTGCCATCCTTGACAGGCATATACTCAAAAACCTCAGGCATTATGGCGCAATAGGCAAAATGCCAAAAGCAATGACCAGGAAAGAGTACTTTGCCATTGAAAAAAAATTCCTGGAATTTGCAGAAAAGGTCAAAATCCCGATGGACGAGCTTGATTTGCTTTTCTGGAGCATGCAAACCGGCAATATCTTCAAGTGATTAATGAAAATTCAGAAAAAATTTAACCTGTTCACTTGTCCGCAAAAAGGTGGTGCTTTTCCCCGCCCTCAATCTCAAGCAGGATTCTCTTGATTATTGCTTTTTCAGGGTCGGGCATCAATTTAACCCTTTTTTTCAGGTCATCGAATGACGCGAATGGCTTGTCTTCCCTGCTCTCAATTATTTCCCACATGTGCTTTTTTCCCAGGCCGGGCAGCAATTCCAGCTGGTGCATCCTTGTGGTCAGTGGCGCTGACTTGTTGAAAAAGTCCACAAACCTGCTCTCATGCTTCTTGACAATGTCCGCAATTACAAATTCCAGCTCGCTTCTCGCGGTCTGGGTAAGCTTGTCAAAGGCAAGCCTGCCGATTATATGGTGGATCTGGTCGCGCTTTCCGTCGCCTATGTATACCTCCTTGAACGGCTGCAGGAATACATCTTTCTTGGGAACCAATTCAAGAAGCACAAAATGGGTTTTTCCAATGGCCTGCACAATCGGGGTTTTCTTGTGGCTTGGCCTTGAGTCAAATGGATAGCCGTTTGGCAAGAAATCCAATACAATCACATTCTCTTCCTTGATTGCTCTCTGTTGTTGGTTTGTATCTTGCACTAATTCCATTGTGAACGACCTTTACCATCCCCACAATTCCATTGGATTAAGTAATATTTAAAGTTTATGCTGAAATCCGGAGTTCAAGCTGTTAATTTATAGGCATATTTTGGATTATTTTGCCCTGCCCGCAAACAGCTATTTTTTCTTTCCGGAGAATTCCGCAACCACGCCGACCAGCTTTTTTATGTTTTCCTGGGAAACTGTTATCACATAGCCCTGCAATACTGCCTTCATCGCTTCTGCAGAGTCCGGCATGGTGTCAATTATCTTGTGAATATGGGCATCCTTTATTCTCGGCACCGCAAGCTTTTCCAGCTTTTCATACAATTCCTTGCCCTTCTGTGGTGTAAGATGGGTAATGTGCTGAAGGTATTCCTCTGTCCTCTCTGCTCTGAAGTTCAGCTCCTTGTCCCTTTTCTTGATATTCTCAATTTCCTTTTTCAAATCTACTGTGTTGATTGGGGTTTCGGACAAAATTTCTGGCTTGGTCATTTCTCATTCACCTTCTTGGATGCTTTATTGGCAATTTTTCGCATTGAACTATATTCAACTATTATCTCTTCAATTATTTCAAATATGGGTCTCAATTATTTGCTGGCTGCAGCCGCCTTTGTGACCTGAATCTTGGAGAGGTGCACTGGGTGCAATATCAGCTTTTTGGCAACACTGCCGTCCATGACCTGCACAAGGTAGTGCCTGCCTCTCTTGCCCACAATCTTTCCTTTCCTTCCGTGGAACCTTACATAATAGCTTCCGGTCTGGATTGCCGGCTCTGCCTTGATAGAAACAAAATCGCCATTCTCAAAAGTCTGGAAGTATTTGCTCAGGCTTATTTTTCCCTTTCTCCTGATATGCTTCTTGAACTTGTGCCTTGTCCTTTTCCTGGATCCGCCTATCTTTATGACCATTAATCATCACCTTAAGCTACTCTCGTGGAAAAGGCAACGCTTTAAAAATGTTGTGGAATTGCCAATCCCCCCTATGGTGCAACAGCATAGTGATAAAATGAATTCCCCCGAAGGGATAGCTGATTTAGTGAGAACAGCAAATGCCACACTGCCTAACCTGGGTAACGCTTTTCCCTATGCCCAGAACATGTATGATGCCATGCTTAACGATCCCTCCTTCATGGAGCGTGTAAGCAATCATTCCCATGCAGTCAATCAGGCCAAGCTTATGGCGCTTTCTCATCTCGCAGCAGTAGTTCTTCCACAGGCTGTTAAATATGCAGCGCATCTCATCAATCCAGACGGTGTTTATGCGACTTTGGATGGCGCGACAAATGCAGCATCCGCGGTATTGGGGGCTTTATTGATTCCTTTTACTCTTGCCTTTGTCAATCAGGCGCTCGACAAGCTGGGCGACATCAGGGCTTATGCCTATGAGCACAGTTATATCAGGCCGCAGTGGCATGAGCAAAAAATGGCTGCACAGAATTGACTAGGATTAACATATCAGAATATGCCAATATGACTCATTATATAACTCACTGATTCTCAGCGTGCAAAAACTTTTATATTAAGCCATTTTTTTCTTTCCATGCAGGGATTACAGCAAAGCAGGGACCATGTGGCAGAATCCAAGCCTTCTCATGTTTTTACCAGTCTGCCAAAATTTCTTAGAAAATCCGAGGCCAGGCCTTCCCGGTCAGTTGAATCGGACAGGATGATGCAGCAATGGGTTGGCGATTACCACGATGCACGGCAGCAAAACCTTGGCTATTGGGCTGTTGCAGCATTCTGCGCGTCTTTGCCCATTGTCGCTAAGCCGGCTTCAAGATTAATCCTTGACGAAAATACAGCCAATAGCATTGATGCCCTGGTAGACCATTTTGCAATAAACACTGCTCCGGGGGCTCTTGTAAGCGCAGCCCTTTATTCCGGCGTAATCCTTTCGCCGCTCAAAAACCTGCTGCGCGATTATGCAATCTTCAGGGGCTATATCTCTGGCAATGATGATTCTGCGCAATAATCAATAGCAATAATCAATAATCTGTCTCAGGCCACTATTCTCACCGCTGTTCTCCCATGCAGCGCACAATTTCAGAAATGAGCCTCATTTAACTTATTGACATACGGGCAGTCTATCCTGACCTTTTCTATTTTGCCGTCGATGTTTTTGTAGGCATGCATCTTCACAAAAAAGCGGTTGCTGACGCTCCCGGAAAGGTATTTATCCTTCTTATTGTAAGCCCAGGGGGTTTTTTTCCTGGTGTCCCAGATTACCAAAAGTATGCTGACCCATTTGTTTCCCTGCGCCAAAAGGTCCTTCCTGTCATGCCTGCTGAGCTTGTCGGGAAAATCAGAATGCGAATGGAAGTCGCCTATCATCTTGTGATTTGAAAGGTACTTCAATGCCTTTTTCATTTTTCTTTCGCGGTGCGAATCAACATCAACATAATCATAAGTCCTTGTTGCGGTTTGGTAATTGACGGAATTCCTGACAAGGCTTGTTCCATTAAAGCTGAGGCCGAGCAGGACCCCGTAGCTTTCCTTTTTGTAAGTCTCAAGGCAGGAGCTGACCATGCTGATAAATGCCGCCTGGTTGAGCCTTACAAATTTTCCCGCCATTTTCTTCCTCCAGAATCCGAAGGCAAATGAACCGAATTATCCATTCACCGACGTCCAATTTAAGCCGTTCCCGGCTATCTTCTGTAAGTTTTCATCATTTATAACGGTAACGAAAAGCTATTAATTTCACTATAGAAAATAAATCCAATTAAACCTGAAATTTAATATAAAAAACAAGTAGGAAAAAAAGAGAAAAATGAAGCTCGGGTCGAAATTATCAACTTTTCTTGTAACTACACCTTAATTAATCCATATTTTTATATAATTAATGCTCGAAACAATATCATGTTCGACATCATCACAGTCGGCTCAGCCACAATGGACGTGTTTGCCGACACGGACTCTGAATTAATCAAGATCAAGACTTCCCACAGCGAGGAAGACTTCCTTGCCTATCCGGCAGGCGCAAAGCTCATTGTCAAGAACCTTACCTTCTCTTCTGGCGGCGGCGGCACAAACACTGCAGTTTCGTTTTCAAGGCTCGGCCTGAAAACAGGATACCTCGGGGAAGTCGGCAGGGATGAGAGTGGCGACAGGATCCTCAGGGAGCTGGCAAAGGAAAAAGTAAAGTTCATTGGGACCCGCGGTTCAGAAATCTCGGGATATTCGATTATCCTTGACAGCATTGAGGATGACAGGACAATCCTGACTTACAAGGGCGCAAACGACCATCTTCATTTTTCTGAAATAAGGAAGCCTGTGCTCCGCGCAAAATGGTTTTATTTTTCCAGCATGATGAACGATTCCTACAGGACGCTTGAGCAGCTTGCAGACTTTGCGAAGAAGCACGGAATTAAAGTGGCTTTCAATCCAAGCAATTACCTTGCAAGCAAGGGAAAGAATTTCCTGAAAAAGGTGATTGACAATACAACTGCCCTGGTCCTGAACAAGGAAGAGGCAAACCTTGTCCTTGGCCTTGTTAATGCGGATTATCACATGCTTTTGCGCGGGCTGCATCTGCTCGGCCCGCAGTATGTCATCATTACAGACGGAAAGGTCGGCGTTTATGCTTATGACGGGAAGGAAGCATGGTTTGTCCCGTCACGGCCAGTTAAGATTATTGAGACAACCGGGGCTGGTGACGCGTATGCATCAGGCTTTGTTTCCGGGCTTATCAAGACAGGTGATTTCAAGACAGCCATGAAAGTCGGCATGGTTAATGCAGAGGCTGTCCTGACGCACAAGGGCGCGAAAAAAAGCCTGCTGTCATGGAAAATGGCCATGTCGGCAATCAGGAAGGGGCGCATCTCATTCCATCATCTGCACGTTTAGGGCGAGCCTTTGAAAGAAACCTCTGGGCTTTAGCCCAGAGATGAATTTCAAAGTTCAAAGGCGAGCAATAAACTTTTTCTTTTCTGATAATAA
>JAGVYD010000021.1 GCA_018303405.1 Candidatus Woesearchaeota archaeon
AGGCCCCATATGAGCTTGAATTACAAAACGCCAAAAGAAGTTTGGGACGAATTATGTAAAGCAGTTTCGTGATGTAAACCAGTTTCGGGATAACAGACTGGTCAATTTGAACAGAAAAGTTTATATAGTATACTATGTATATACTGTAGTTACAGGTGTTACATTGGCAATCTTTTACAGCAAGCATGCAAGAGAAAGGATGGTTTTGAGGGGAATAAGCACCAAAGAGATCGAAGACGCCATCAAAATGGGTTCAAAGCAAATACAAAAACCGGATAAACTCCTTTCAAATTACAGGTATTTTTGCGTCGTATACAAGAGAATTGGAGAAAATACATATATAATCACGGTAAAACCAAGGTGAGAAAAATGAAATGCCCAGTTTGTGAAAAAGGAACATTAAAGCAAGCTAAGGTAAAAGAATCTATGTTTGGTATTTATTTGGGTGAGTTTACTGCGCAAGTCTGCTCAAAATGCGGGGAATCGTTCACTGATGAAAAAACCACAAAAGCCATAGAGTCTGCTGCAAAAGAAAAAGGCATATGGGGACTTGGGCAAAAGACTAAAATTACGAAGACCGGAAATTCACTTGCCATCAGAATACCGAAGGAAATAGCCAAATTTCTGAAGCTTGAAGAGGGCAGCGAGGCTTTTATGCATCCAGATAAAGACAAGCTTATTATTGAATCTTTAGGATAGGGCCATCTCACCTCACGTCCTGCACTTTCTTCACTAGTTTACCACATTCAAAACTGCGATAAGTCAGTTGGCTTTTAAGTTTTGGACTATTTCTGTTTTAGAACTTAAACTGGGTTTCTTCCTCTATAATTATTTTGGTGGCCTTGTCTTAGCAGTAGAATGCGTAAAATGAGATGACAGAAAGAACACATAAATATGCCTGCCTTTTCAATCCTGCCTCCCTTTCAGGTATTTTAGCGCATCGCCTACAACATAAATGCTTCCGGTAATGAGCACCAGGTCCCGCGGCCCGGCCTCGCTTCGCGCCAGCTCAACAGCATCTGCAACATTTGCCGTGAGGGCAAAATTCTTTGTGTACTGCTTCACTTCCTTTGCAAGCTCTTCAGGCTCTGCTGCCCTCTCCTCCTTCACCTTTGTCAGGAATACCTTGTCAGCCAGCGGGCAAAGCTCTTCTATCATGCCCTGGTAATCCTTGTCTTTCATGGCCCCGAAGACCAGCACCATCCTGTCAAACACGCTCTGAAGCCTTTTCAGCTCAATGACGAGGACATTTATCGCAGCTGGATTGTGGGCGCAGTCAACAAGCACATTGTTCTCAATGAAATCAAGCCTGCCTGGCCATTCCGCCGATGCGAGGCCGATTTTTATGCTCCTGTCAGGAAGGTCGATGCCCATTGTTTGCATTGCCTTGGCAGCAGTCACCGCGACTTTTGCATTCTGGTGCTGGAATTCCCCCTTGAGCGACAGGCTCACATTCTTGAGGTCTCCGATATTGAGAATTCTTCTCTGCACTTTGTGCGTGGCAAGCGGAACCAGCTTGCTCCGCTTGGCCTGGCATGTTTCCTTTATCACTGCCAAAGCATCGCCAGTGCAGCCTGTTACAACAGTTGCATTTTCCTTGATGATGCCAGCTTTTTCTGTTGCTATTTCCGCGATTGTGCCTCCAAGGTGCTTTGTGTGGTCAAAGTCAATGTTGGTAATGATTGAAAGGATGGGCTGCGCTGTGTTTGTTGCATCCAGCCTGCCGCCCATGCCAACTTCCACAACAGCGAAATCGACTTTTTCATCCCTGAAATGGAGAAATGCCATTAGGGTCAGGATTTCGAAATAGGTCAGGTCAACCTTCCTAAGGTATGGCCGGACGTAGTTCACAAGCTCGGCAAATTTTTCGTCTGATATTTCCCTGCCATTGATCATTATGCGCTCGTTTATTTTTACCAAATGGGGGGAAATATACCTTCCAACCTTATGCCCTGCAGAAGTCAATATTGCGTCAAGCATTGCGCACACACTGCCTTTCCCGTTTGTGCCGGTCACATGGATAACCTTGTATTGCAGCTGGGGATTGTCCGTGAGCTGGAGGGCCCTGGTCATGTTGGCCAGGCCGAGCTTCATGCCTTTCTGCATCTGGATCCTGTCGAGAAACTGGATGGAGCTTTCATAATCAAGGTATTCGTCATCAAGAAATTGCCTCGAGGCCAGGCTGTCATCATCAGGCTGCTGTTTTTTCAGCATGCCCTGGCTTTTCATCCTTGCCTGGAGCGCGCTGTATTCCTTCCTCTTTACAAGCATCTTTTTTTCCAATGCCTGCCTTATGTCAGCAGCCGCATCCCTGACCTGCGCCTGGATTGCAGCCGGAACTGGAAGCTCGCGTTTCGCATAAATCTCATCTATCTGCGAAAGGAGCTGCCCTGCCAGGGCAGGGTCGTCGTCAGCAAATTGCGCAAGAAATAGCTTGTACCTGGCCAGGCTCAATGCCTCTTTCTCCTCAGTGCTCAGATTTTCATCTGCCAGGCTCTGCACTGTCTGCTCATCCTCTTTTTCATCCATGGCAAGAATTGGGGATATCTAATATAAAAGGTTTATTCTTGGGAATAGGTGTGTTGAAAATATTTGTTTGGCACCATTAATGCGAGCGCCCAATCTGAACTGGTTAACAAGCAAAGGGGATTGCAAGAGGAATTTGCTTCATCATTGCACACATAAACACGCGAGCCGGTGCCAAAACCGAGGCGAAAGCCGAGATTTTCAACACAGCCTTTTAGAAATCAGTCCTTGAAATGCTCCATAATGGTCTCGACCATCTTGTCAGCCATCTCCTGGTTTCTTGTTATTGTTGCCGTAATCTTGTATTTATCAGTGTAGCACAGCTTTGTATAATTTTCAATCCAGTCCAGGTCAAAGGTGTCTGTTGCGCTATTATACACTTTCTCAGTGAGTTTCATAAGCTGCTTGGGAATAAAGGATTCAATTATTATGTCGCCGAAGACTATTATATTCCCAAACGGAGCTGATTTCACGCCCAGCTTTATCTTGGCATTTAGCAGCTTCTCATAGGATTCCTTGCATTTCCTGTCAACCAGGCTGTTTCCCTGCACAAGTATGAACCACTTGTTCAGCTTTGCAAGCATCTTTGCAACCTGGAGATACCTTACGCTCTTTACAGTCTGTATCAGCCAGAGATGCTGGAAGACAAGGTATGCTGTCTTGTTTTTTATTGCGCCAAAAATATTTGAATATGCCGCCTTGGACATGAAAATTGTGGCTTCATTGAGCGAATCAAAGGTGAGATGCTTTGTTGTATTGGGTGCAAGATTGAGGTTAACTGACTCGGAATAGTTTTCTTCGAGTATCCGTGTAAAATGATTAAGCTCATCAATGTAAACCTTGCTTATGGAGAAATCCATGGCCGTCTGCGTCAACACTTTTTGTGACTTGAGCTCATGGACTGCCTGGTACACCGCATGGTATGTAACATTCTTATTATTGTTTTTCACGGCGTTCAGCAATTTGGAAATTGACAGGCCCTTGCTCACACTCAGCTCCTTGATTATGATATCCTTTACAGACAAATTCTTCGGGTGCGGTATCACAAGGCTGAATGGCATTTTCTTAAGTTTTTGTTTCAGCTATTTAAATCTTTGCTTAAACAGGATTAAGAATAATTAGATAATATCTGAGCCCTTCCTACATTTATCGACGAGAAAATACTGTCGTTGATTTTGACCTGTGGCTTAAAGCCCAGGTTAAAAAACGCTTGAATTGCGTTGCGAGTCCTGTGGTGCATTTAATTTTGCAATTTTTGGGCTTGTTGAAAGGCTAAAATTTTGCTTTGACAATCTTGTTTTAGCTGAAGCCATGGACCGCATTTGAATCAGCTTCTGGCAGGGACGCCTGCTTGAAAATTTGGTTTGAATAGCGGAAGCTGCGCAGAAATAATCTTATGATGCGAAGGGAAAAAATGAAGCAGAATGACAAAGAGCAAGATAAGCCGGGCTCATGGAAGAGTCTTTTTACAGTTTCGCCTGAAGAATATGCGAAAAGAAGCCAATTTGAGAAATACCTATGGGGCAATGCGCCTGAACCAGGCTCCGACCCTTTTATTGCTATAATCTATGGAGCAGGGGCAATAGCGGCGCTGGCATTGGCATTTTGGGCTGATTCATGCTCAATGAATAGAAACGAGGATATGGTCAGGGCTCATTTGTCGCCACGGGCCGTTGCCCTTAATTTAACGGATGCCGACGAGAATTCAATGCTTAACAGAAATACAGGGACCCTCAAAATAGGTGATTTGGAATTCACCCTTCGGCACAAGGATGTTGATGCGGATGGAAAATATGAATCTATAATGTATCAAATGGATCCCAATAATGAGGGTAAAACAATTGACCAGTTCCTGATAGAAAAAGACAGTGCAGGAATACGATTCAGGAGATATGAGGTGAAGAAATATTTTACGCCCGGAAAAAAGTATGCCGACAGCACTAAAATTGTGTACAAGTAGAGCGAAGCACGGGCAAAATGTTAACAATTTGTTTCATTTCATTTAACTGTCAGCTTAACCCGGCTTAAGATTCTTGTTGAACAAAGTTAAAGAGAATTTCATAACCTAGATGGAAGGCTGCAAGGCAGGGGAACAATGCTTGAGGACAAATTAGACAGCGATGGGCAGGGACAATTTGAATCCCCTAATAATGCTCTTCCGCAACTCACAGGCCAAAATCTCGAGAACCGGGTCAAGGTGACTTTCAGGGACATCTGGAGGCAGATGAGCTGGAAGGACAAGTTCCTGATAGGCGCGTCAACAGCAGCGTCAGCGCTTATCTCAGGCCCGTTGATGACATTTTCCATTGGGGCCGTGAACATGATAGTCTACAAGCTTCTGCAAAAAAGGATAAAACAGCCAATGAACCGAAAAGGGGTTCTGGCCGAGGCAATCTATGGCAATATCTACACATCCTGGGGGGTTGCGCTTTACAGCGTATTCCACAAGCTTACCAGTGTTGCTTCGAGGCTTCTTTTTGGATTCGGATTCATGTTCCCCGTGTCACTTGCCCTATATTTTCCAATGAAGCACCTTCTTCATAATTACACCTTCAGGGAATTCACAAAAGGAGTTTTCACCGGCAGTGTCTGGAAGGATTCCTATGAGTCCCTGAAAGCCAATTACCCGGGGGCATTCAAGAAAATAATGCTGTACGGGAGCCTTCCCCTTTTCCTGTTCTGGGGATACACTCCTCCCAGCCTTCTTGAATCACAGCCATTGATACATGGAACGGTCGGTGCAGTTGGCAGGGTCGCACTGAAGTACACTGTTGACAAGGATATCAAGACCAAGCTTGGAACTGCCGTGTACGGCAAACCCAAAGAAAGCCAAGCTTATGCGTTGGCATAGCCTAACAATGGAAAACAACAGACAACAATGAAAGATTTCCTTGGAATTGAAAAAGGAATTTAAATTCCGCTGAGGAATACATTAATATATTGATGGCTTATTCTGCGCTTCCGGATAAGCATGGCAAGTAACGGAATAGATATTTTAGTTGTCGATGATGAAGAGGCATGGCGGGATATCCTGTCATACTATGCCGAGCCCTATGGCCTGACAATAAGAACCTTTGAATCCGGCTGGGAGGCAATCCACTATTTACGGGGCTTGCCGTCATGGGACATGCCTAAAGCATACTTTGTGGATATGAGGACAGGGGATGACCATAATGACAGAGCAAGCGAGGCAGAGCTTGAATCGCCGCTGGAGATTTTTTGGCGGGCCAAAGCCAAGGGCGCTGATAAATATTTCAGGTTTCTGACAGGGCATTATTCTGACCATGACGCCCATGTTAAGGGGATTACCAATGCCCAGGTCATACTCAAGGGCGAAAAAGGTGCAAATGGAAAGATAAAACAAGTTCTGGAAGCAGTTTCAGCTGAAAAGCAATACAGTCACAATCCAGGCGCCTGAGAAAAAATATCAGAAACTCCCTCGCGGGAGCCTAAAATAAAAGAAAAAATAAAGGATAAAAATTACCTTCTTCCGGCCCTGGCCATTTTGGCTCTGGAGACGTCGCCCTTCTTGTCTACAAAATACAAGTAACCGGCAACTTTCTTGACTCCTGTCTTGGCAACAGTTTCCTGCTTCTGCCTGCCTTTCTTTCCGCCGCCTCTTGCCATCCTGGCCCTGGAGATGTTGCCCCTCTTGTCAACAAAATACAGATATCCCTTTTCCTTCTTTACGCCGGCTGATGCTACTTTCTCTGCCATACAAATCTACCTCCTTGTTGTTTTACAAACCTATAAGGTTACACCCTCTGAAAATAAGGCTTCACCCTAAGATAGGTTATCACCCTTATCCGAGGCTGATGCAAAGCACCTATAAATATTTTTCGCTTTTGCCGACGGTAATTCCGAGGACAAAGTTGTCATTATACGAGGATAAAAACAAGGCACACCTTCTTACCTCCCAATAATCAAGGTTAATCTGCTCGAATTCCCGGTAAATCTTTTTAAATAATCAATGCTGTCTTTTTCAAATGACTCGAGAATTGCAACAGGAAACAAAGGACCTCCTTGACCGCCTCCATAGAGAGGGTGGCCACACCTTCAAGGAAATGGCACAAAGGGCAGAGATCTCAAGTACATCTGTCATGAATTATATACGTGCACGTGAAAGAGGATACAGCTCCACAACTGAATACCTTAAGGAAAAGAGAAAGAAATACAGACGGAAACATTATCTAAGACATGAACGTTGGGAGGAAGCTATTGCAAATGCCCCGGAGGCAGGCAGAAAATTGGCAGAGATGATACACTCTTACATTACCGAAACCGGAGAAACATTGAAAAAACTGTCATCCAACACCGGAATTCCTTATTCTTGGTTGCGCCGATACAATTATGCGCTGTCATGGCCCTCTGAAGAGCATTTAAATCTGTTAGCTTCGTATATTGAACCAGTTCGGATGTATCGGGACGGAGTGATGAGCAAAACAAATGAAAGGCCTGAGGCAGGGCAGGGAGGTGCAAGAAAGACAGAATATCTCGATGCCTCGCAGTATCGGCAATTACGTGATGCTAGGCAAGCATCAACTCTGGCAAGCAATGGTGGCAAGCCACGAATTGCGCCACTGGGCTTTGAAATTAAAAACATTGTGCAGGAAGATTCAACACTTGATTATATACTCAGTCCAGAGATTGACATGAATCGCAGCAACTCTAACATGGACCCTGAGTTCGTGGCCGAAATCATCAAGAAGCATTTTATCATGAATTTGAGAACCCAGAAATGGCTTGTTGAGCACCTTGACCGCGAATTAACATTAGAGGATATTGTGATTGTCACGCCTTCAAGCAAGAACCCGTACAAGTATCACATCGAGGCAGCCCTGCCCCACGCTATGCAAAAGCAATTCCGCAGGTTTGTGAATGACTTGAAGCGGAAATTGGCGCCTAGCACTGTCAGTGGCCGGCCAAGGCTAGAAAGCCATAAGAATGACGCGCAATAAAGGAAGAAAAAGCCTTATTTGGCTTTTTCCATGATTCTGCTGACAGTTGTGCCCCTATACTTATTTTTCGTTTTAGCCGACGGACACACCGAGGACAAAGTTGTCATCATACAAATATAAAAAGTGGCATTATTTATGCAGCCTGGTTTTTTTTGTGAGTGCGAAGTGAAGACAATAGCTAAATTTTAAAAATGAAACCTGATGCAACAGCGAGATGACACTGCGTCTGACACCACAACAACTTGCACAACTGGACAGGTATTACCTGCAGAGTTCGGGTTTTGAAAGCCTTTCCAGGGAAGCCATTATAGGTTATGCACATAAAATGGCGATTACATCCTATGCTGTCAAGAAGCATTTCCAGAGCATTGAAAGCGGACAGCGCAAGATCCCGGATTATGTAAAGGAACAATTCCAAAAGGGAGAGCCGCTAAAATTTCCGAATAATCGCGAAACTAAACGGCTGGAGGAACTTGCGCAGGCGCCGCCGGATAATATAGCCGTTGCAAGAATCATCGAAGGATATGCCAGGCAAAACAATATGTCACAGAGAGCTATTGCAGATTTGGCACATGTGAGTTACTCCGTGATAACACATTATACCCATGGCTCTTATTTTCCGAGCAGTGAATCTTTGTCCAGGCTTGCAGGCCTTCCCAATTTGCCAGAGCCTGATAGGAAAGTTCTTTTGGCTTACATCAGCCAAATCCAGGCTAAAAAAGAGGCCGCGAAAAAGGGGCACCCCAAAAAAGAAAAGGAAGCATCAAAAAAAGATACTAAGAATATACCCGATGTACCTGGCCCACGAGAAGCTCAGCGCCTTGCACACATTGCCACGCTTCCAGGCGAAAACCAATGGATTGCGAATGCCATACATGGCTATATGGCCGACAATGACTTAGGCATCCATGAATTGTCCAAAAAGTCAGAGATTTCTGTTAAATACATATCCTCTATGCACTATGGCAATATGATTCCCAGCAAAAAAATAGCTTGGCGCCTGGCCAGGCTGCCAAACTGGGATGATTCCGTCAGGGACAGGCTGCTGGATTACGCTGGTGAAATGCAAAACATAGATGCACAAGCACATCCTGAACCAGCCAATGCCAGGCAAAAGACCGGGGCACAGCAAACTTCCCTGGTTGAACGTATCTCCCGAATACCGATACTTGGTTATGATATTGAAGGCATAAAATTTGCGGGAAACACCATTGCCTATAAACTGAAGGAAGAGGCAAGTGGGGAGAATGAAGAAGGAAATCAGGGGCTTGACCCTGAGCTTGCAGCAGCAGACTTAAAGGAACACACTATCAAGGCATTGGTATCAAGCGGGTTTGCAAAGTACTATGACCCAAGCTTTTCCCTGGAGGACATTGTCACTGTAACCCTCATAGGAAAAAAGGGACACTTGTATTATGTTGACACGGGCCTGCCGTCTAAGGCTTACAATGAATTCAGGGGATTTTACCGCGTGCTCAAGAGAGCCCTGGCAAGCCAGTCAAAAAAGGCTAATCATGCCATTAGAAATGAAACGCGTGCCGATGCAAAATAAAGGAAGAAAAAGCCTGTTTAGGCCTTTCCCATGATTCTGCTGACCTTGGTGCCGCACTTCGGGCACTTGCCTTGCATCATTTTCATGCCGTTCTTCGTAATTCTTTCAGTAGGGTTTTGCATCTCAACTTGTTGCTTGCACTTCATGCATCTTCCTGTTACCATTTAGTCCCACCTCGTAACTGGCTTAGGCTTACTAAACCATGATATACGCCAATTGACGTACTAATCATATATAGTTTCAGTTATCATATATATAATTTTCGCAGATTTGTATATGAAATGCCCAAAATTGGTCATTTACCTTATCAGAACTTGCTGGCCGCCTTTTACTATTTTTCCTATTTTAGCGCATGAAAATTTGGCCTTTCTTATTGCTGCCATTGTCTTTGCTTCATCTTTCTGGTCGACTACCAGGACAAATCCAATGCCCATGTTAAATGTGCGATACATATCATCCTTTGGCACTTTTCCAAGCGTTTCAATCATATTGAACACCGGCAAAACCTTCCATGACCTTGTGTCGAGCTCTGCTGAGCATGATTTTGGCAGGACCCTTGGGATATTTTCGACAAGGCCCCCTCCAGTGATATGCGCCATGCCTTTTATGCCAGTTCTTGCATTCATCACAGCCTGCACTGCCTTGAGGTAAGAGGGATGAATGGCCATCAGGGCTTCTTTTATGCTTTGGCCACCCAATCCAGCAGGCTTGTCGTTCAGCTGCATCTTTGCCATGTCAAAAAAAACCTTATTTGCAAGGGAATAGCCATTTGTCTGCAAGCCATTTGAAAATATGCCTATGACTGCATGGCCGGGCCTTATTTCCTTTCCAGTCACGGCATTTTTCCTGTCCAAAATGCCGACGATAAACCCTGCAAGGTCAAAGTCGCCAGGAGAATACAATCCAGGCATTTGCGCTGTTTCTCCCCCTATAAGGCTTAAGCCGTTTGCTTTGCACGCAGCTGCAACACCTTTGACAATCTGTTCCACAACCATCGGCTCTGCCTTGCTGAATGCAAGATAATCCAAAAAGAATAATGGCTTTGCACCCATGACTAATATGTCATTCACGCAGTGGTTTACAAGGTCCTGGCCAACTGTGTCATACATGCCGCTCATTGATGCAAGCTTAATCTTTGTGCCAACACCATCAGCACTTGAGACCAGGACAGGATCCTTCATGCCTGTCTTGCCAATAGAGTACATTGCACCAAAAGCGCCAAAATCAGCCAATACATTCTTTGAGAAAGTGCTTCGGACATGCTCGCCAATCCTCTTTTTTGCAAGGTTGTTCTTGCTTATGTCCACGCCACTGTCCTTGTAGGTGACCATGCTCATTTGAAACCGCCGCATATATAAAAAGGTTCTGACTCGGCTGGCCTTGCCCGAAAAGTGAGTTTGGGCATCAATTTTGCGAAGCCCATTCCCGGAGGGATTAAGCATTTTTCGGGGTTGCAGAGGAGAAAAATGCAATTCGAAGCTGCAAAGCTGAGCAGATGCCCAAACCGAGCCGGAAGGCGAGTTTTCGGGCAAAGCCGACTCGGCTCCTATCAGCATATGTCAAGAACCACCGGTCAGACGGAGTCACTTTGTTCGTCGGTTTGCTAAAGCAAACGACCGGTGGAATGTCATGTTTAGTTCCACAGACCTCGTGGTTAGTTTGGAATGCTTCGCATTCCTAACTCCATAGAAACCTCGCGGTTTCTGGGGCACCGAAAATGCCGTGCATTTTCCAGTGTCCCAAAAATTGTTTCACAATTTTTGAGGACTTGAGCATGATCAGAATTTTCCAACCGAGTGAGAGAAAATGCAAGCAAAGCTTGCCACCAGTCACAGACTGGATGGAAAATTCTGACATTCTATGGCAAGACAGCACTGATTTTGTCCTGCAGGAAGAAAAAGTAAATGCCGTAAATCACCGCAATTGATGCGATATTGATGAGCAATCCCTTTTTCAGCTTGGCCTTGTCCTGGAAATTCAGGAAGAACATGGTGGCCATGACTGAAAGAAAGCCACCAACATGCGCCAAATGGCCTATGCCATCTTCGGCCGGATTCAGGATTCCCGTTATATCTCCATAAATTGCTATCCAGCCCACAACCATGATTGGCAAAGGGACAATAAGCTCGTAAGTCAGGTAAAACGGGTCCATGAGGATGGCGACTGAGACAAGGCCCATGAGCGCGCCTGATGCGCCCACTCCTCCCATGTTCTCGCCAAGCAGGTACAGGCTTATCAGGGAAGAAAATATATTGGAAACA
Organism: Candidatus Woesearchaeota archaeon; assembly: GCA_018303405.1. Classification (NCBI taxonomy): domain Archaea; kingdom Nanobdellati; phylum Candidatus Woesearchaeota; species Candidatus Woesearchaeota archaeon. The sequence continues at coordinate 11,298 of JAGVYD010000021.1, forward strand.
ACCAGGGCGCCAAAATAAACAGCGGCTGTCTTCCAGAATCCCAATGTCCTTTCCACGGCACGGCCGAATATGAAAATAGCTGCCATATTCCCGAGCAGATGGGCAAGGTTCAAGTGCAAAAAGCCAGAGGTGATAAGCGTGTGCCATTGGGAAATCTGCAATACGTCTGAAGGATAGTTGGCCAGGGATGACATCGTTGCCTCGCTGAATGTCGAGGAGTAAAAAAATGCTGCAATATTCAGCAAAATTATCATGACTGTGAATTTGGGCTCCCAGACAAACCGAAAGAAATCGGCGAATGGCTTGAACAAATCACCAACCTGCTTCTTTTTGAAAATGATCATGACCAGCGTTATGGGTGTCAGGAGGATATTCCAGATGAATTTCCAGACAAACTGGGATTCAGATTCAATTTCAGCCATTTTGGAGCACTACAGCACCATCTGAATAAATAAATTTCGATTGCCATTTAGCCAGAACGAATTTGTTACAGAAACGATATGCGCTAAATTGTGCTGACAAGCCGTGCAATGTGCTTGATCAGGCCGTTCATGCTCTTGACATAGCCAACTGCGTTTGCCGCTGCAAATGTTGCATTTTGGATGAGGTACTTGTCGCATTTTGCATTTGCCTTTTTGCAGTCCTCTATAACCCTGAAAGCCAGGGCGCGGTCCTTGGTGTAGAAGCTTTTCATGACGCTGATGTGCAGGTCATTGATCTCGCTGAAGAGCTTAACAAACTCCTTGTGGGACTTTTCATTCTTATCAGTCATCTGCCTTATGTACCTGGCTGCCCTTTTTGCCTGGTCGCCAATGCTCTCCATGTGCGAAAATGTTATCCAATAGTTCATGACATCCAGCATGCTCATGTTCATTTTTCTCGCGACCTGCGGGTCGGAGATTGCTTTGCGCAATACCCTGAATGCAAGGAACACCAGCCTGTTGACATCTGAATCCCTGGCATTGATGTTCTCGTAAAGGTCTGTCTCAATTGTTTTCACTGCATCGCTTATCATGCTCCTGATTATCATGTCCACCCGCCTGAAGATGTTCTGGAGGTCTATCTCATCTTCATTCACGATGTCATGGGCGGTAATCCTCTTGGATGTCAAGTCCATTATCTCCAAGCCGCTCAAGTCCCGAAGAACGCTCTTGATGCTGCTGACATTTTCGCTGACATTTGAGCCAATAAGCTCAATGATATTGAAATTCATCAGGTAGGCAGAAATTATCTCGCTCCTTATTGTGTCCAGATCCCTGTTGTCAGTCTCAATTATTGTCTTCTTGATCTCCACCCTCTTGATTTTTTCGCTGGGCATTATCCGCAGCTCCTGCGAATCATCCTCAATAAAGACAGAATCCCCCTTCTCAAGCTTATTTTCAGTTATCCAACTCTTTGGAATGGAGATGACATAAGAATTTTTCCCGAACCTGATGATTCTTCTGGTTTCCATTGCAGTGCGCCTTCCAATCCGGTTATGGAGGAGATTGAATTATTTTCGGACAAATCTATATTTATCCCCCTCATCTATATAGTATATATGTTATATGGCATAGTTATATATTCATCTCTATTTAAAGTTATGCATTGGGATTGAGAAAGACCCTGGGTTGAGAATGAATCGGCCATGGAGGTGGAACCAATGAGAGGTGAGCTAATAGAAACCGGAGACGACTTTTACAAGGTCGACAACATAGAGGAAATGGTAGAGGAAGACGAAATCTCAGCTGCCGAGGAAGGCTTTATGTTTGGCTGGCTTGAGGCCGAGAGCACGGCAGAGGAAGAAGAGTAGCGATAAAGTGATGCATAATTATGGCAGCCCAAAATAAAAAAAAGGCAAAACTGGATTATGCTTTGGTAGCTATCCGGCTTGTATTTTTCCTAAGTATTTTATCCTATTTCTTTGGCCTATTCTGAACTTTGTCACAATCTTTTTTTCCGACGATAAAGAATGCGAAATTTGCCCCAAAAATATATGGTAAACTTTATATACCTCAAGAAATCCGATCTTATCGAGGAAATGCTTCTAACCAGGCTGGATTTTCGGGATAAATTGGCAAGTTAGGGTGGTTGGGCAAGGCAATTTAAAAAATGGAAAGCAAAAGCTATCGCGCAGATGACATACAGGTTCTTGAGGGCCTTGAAGCAGTCAGAAAAAGGCCAAGCATGTACATTGGCTCGACAAATATCAAAGGGCTGCACCACCTGATATACGAGGCTGTTGATAACTCCATAGACGAAGCCCTTGCCGGCTTTTGCAACAAGATAACCGTTATCATCCATAAGGACGACTCTGTCACTGTCGAGGACAACGGGAGGGGCATCCCGGTTGACATGCACCCGAAATACAAAAAGCCTGCCCTTGAAATTGTCATGACAAAATTGCATGCAGGGGGCAAATTTGACAAAAAGGCCTACAAGGTCAGCGGCGGGCTGCATGGCGTCGGCATTTCAGTCACCAATGCCCTTTCAGCAGTCCTTAAGGCGGAAGTGCGCAGGGACGGAAGGCTGTTTTCGCAGACTTATGAGCTGGGCGTGCCTGTAAATGAGATGCAGGACAAGGGGCCGGCGGAAGGCACTGGCACAAGAATCACCTTCAAGCCTGACCCTTCCATATTCGAGGAAACAACCATCCATTATGAGACTGTCGCGGCACGGCTGAGGGACTTGTCCTTCCTTAATCCCGGGCTGAAGATAACAGTAATGGACGAAAGGGATGTCAAGCAGGCAGACTATGAATACAAAGGCGGGATTGTTGACTTTGTCAAGTATCTCAACAAGAATAAAATTGCCTTTGGCAACGTTATTTACTTCACAAAAGAGAAGAACAGCACAAAGGTCGAGGTTGCGCTGCAATACAACGACGGCTACACTGAAAATGTCCTTTCATTTGCAAATAATATCAATACAGTTGAAGGCGGCACGCACCTCACTGGATTCAAGACAGCCCTGACAAGGTGCATGAATGCCTATGCAGAAAGGATGGGTGAAAGGGAAATCAAGCTCACGGGCGACGATGTCCTGGAGGGATTGTCTGCTGTTGTCTCAGTCAAGCTGACCGAGCCCCAGTTCGAGGGGCAGACAAAGACCAAGCTCGGGAACTCTGACATGAAGGGCATAGTTGATTCCCTTGTGAATGATGCTTTCTCATCCTATCTTGAGGAAAATCCCTCCACTGCCAGGCTTGTTGTTGAAAAATGCGTCAATGCCGCAAAAGCAAGGGAGGCGGCCAGGAAAGCAAGGGAGCTGACAAGGCGCAAGAATTATCTTGATTCATCATCCCTGCCAGGCAAGCTGGCTGACTGCTCCAATCGCGACCCAAGCATGTGCGAATTGTACATTGTGGAAGGCGACTCAGCAGGCGGCAGTGCCAAGCAGGGAAGAAACAGGGAATACCAAGCAATTTTGCCGCTGCGCGGAAAAATACTGAATGTTGAAAAGGCGCGCCTGCACAAGGTGCTGACTTCAGAGGAAATCGTCACAACAATCACAGCGCTGGGGACTGGCGTTGGCGAGGAATTCGATGCCAAAAAGCTCAGGTACCACAAGGTAATCATAATGACGGATGCTGATGTTGACGGAGCACATATCAGGACACTGCTGCTCACTTTCTTTTACAGGTACATGAAGCCCCTGGTGGAAAACGGCAATATCTACATTGCACAGCCTCCGCTATACAGGGTCAAGAAAGGCAAGGATCTAACCTATTGCTACAATGATGAGGAATTAAAGAAAATAATTGGCGAGGCCGCAGCTGAATTAAACTTGGTATCAGCAGACGCCAAAACTGCACGGAAAGAAGAGGCAGGGCCAGATGCCGAAGGAGAAGAAGGGGAAGAATCTGGCCAGATTGCCAAGAAAGTCAAAGGCTATGAAATCCAGAGGTACAAAGGCCTTGGCGAGATGAATCCGCGCCAGCTCTGGGAAACAACCATGGATCCTGGCACACGAACGCTTCTGCAGGTCACAATTGAGGACGGTGTTGAGGCTGACCAGATTTTCACTATCCTGATGGGCGACCAGGTAGAGCCGAGAAGGCAGTTTATCCAGGACAACGCGAAGAAAGTTGTCAACCTGGATGTTTGATTTCGTCTATTGTGCAAAGCGTGATTTCTATTAAACATTAAATTAATAAACTAGTAACGATAGTTATACTGCATTGCCGCGGTGAGCATGGGCATTTATACTCTTAAGGGCCAACGTTTAAGCGCAGTGGCTCAATACCTGCGCAGCAGCATAAGGACATCTAAACAACCCGCACTGACAAAGTGGGCCTATTCCCTTTGGGAATATATTTTGAATATTTTGTTTTGAGTGTTTCAATTTTGGCATTATTGGATATATGGTATAGGGCATATTGATTTTATTGTGCAGATGAGCATCAATGTATGAACAGCGTGATGAATTAGCCGGTTTCAATTGTCACTACCAAATAATAGTAAACTTTATAAATAAGCACCTACAAGGCTTTTATGCGGCATCTTGTCAGAAAATGCCGCCAAATCAAGGTGAAGATGGAAATGAGCGAAAACAATATTGCAACTGTTGCCGAGAAACTATTGGAATATCATAATCTTGCTTATGCGCCAAATGCTGTTTCTCCCCAACATCTGCAAAGCAGCCTGGGGTTTATTGAGAGGCAATTGATGTCACATCCTGAATATGGCCTTAACGAACTCACAGGGAGCGAGTTGGAGAGGATCACAGCGACAACTTACAGGGCAAATGGCGAAGATGCCCAAACAAGGACAAAGCTCCGTTCTGCAAAAATTTGGGCAAATTATCTTGCTGATGCCATATATTTTTACCGGATCTTGAATGGTGAGCAGGAGATTGTATCAAGTGATGCAAATGGCGGAAAAAAGATGCTGGTGCAGACAACAGCAGATTTGGCCCACCTGAAAGATGCAGGAGCGGACCAGTATTTCTGGAGTGACCCGCTGTTGCACAGGGCAAGATCGCGCAGAATAAACTCAGCAAGCAGCAAGGATGCCAAGGAGTTAGGGATAAGATTGCCCACTTATTCCGGGATGATTGATGATGTGGCGCAGGACCCGGAAATCAAAAAAAAATATGGGGAAAGCATTGATTTTTACAAAACTTTTATTGGAAGGCGCAAGGGGATGAAGGCTCCAAAGCCAGGGAAGTCAGAGGTCAGAAGTTATAATGAGATGGATTTTGGTGTCATGGCACCAGTCAATATGTCACGAAGAGGGGGCGCTTCATAATCTTATTTTAAATTTCTTTGAGGCAGTACAGCTTTGTCGATTCTGGCAGAATCCTCATTCTGAAGTGATAACTTTATAAATTACTTAGACTTGCTATGCCTCCATGACTTTATACTCAAGTATTGGCGCAATAATGCAGAATAATATGATATATCCGAGGCAGTGAAGTATATGAGCGGGGATGCAGGGACAGGAGGGGAGGCAGGGAACGGCACCAGCCACGGCAATTCCAGCCACAGCAGTGCAGTCGATCTGCTTTATCCTAAACGTGATGAGGGCAAATATACCAGTTTTATGGTTGCCCCCTTTCGCGGATTAAAAGAGATGCTGTATGCAGACCCTTTGGCAGCAGGCAAGGCTGCAAGAAAAGAAGGCAGCAGCACACTTGATGATTTGGCGACTTATTATGCAGGGTCAGCAACTGGCTATGCAGCTGCACAGTTGCCAAAGGCATTTATCCAGGAATATACTGCACCATACCTTGGGGCGTCTGTCTCTGATGTTACATGGAATCCTTATGTTATGCAATTCATAGGCCCACAATTGGAAGGTGGTTCAGGCCTGTCAATGCTTGGGACCTCCTTGCTGCCGTATGTGGCTACGGTGCCAGCCGGAGTGTATTTAATGTACAAGGGAATAGAGAATAAAAACATGTACCAGGTCGGAGCAGGAGTTGGCATTTCCACTTTGCCTCTTTGGAATATTCTTGGCGATATTGCAGTTTCCACAAGCAAAATACTGGGCTATTCCGGCACCTCAGTTGGTTTGGCAACTCCTGTGGCAGCAATTGTGCTCGGGGGCCTGGCCGCAGGGGCAATTTACAAGATTGGGAAAGGCCTGGTCAGGCCTTTGTTAAAAAAGGGCGAAGGGCAGCATCAAGAGGCAGCTCATGGCCAGAATGAAACTGCAGCGGCATCTGCTTAATTAGGAACCTGCATTTCAGGGTAGGATTTTTTGTTGTTTCTTTTCCTGGTTTTTCTCTTTTGCCTCCAATAGAATCCTGCGATAATGCCGAAAGCCATGCCTGACAGGTGCGCAACTGCACCTATATTTGTCGGAGCGAGTGCAATAATCAGGTTTCCAATTGCCCAGGCAACTGCTGCAAGCCACATTCTCATCGGGATATAGGAGATCCAAATTACCATTTTGGGCCGCAAGACAGCAAGCATCCCCAGTATTGTGTAGACCGCGCCTGATGCTCCCAGGGATGAGCTGTAGAAAGGCAGGGTTGCAATATTTGCGAATACCCCTCCTATGAAAAAAAGCCAGAGAAAATTCCTGGAGCCAACCTTTTTCTCAAGGATAAGGCCAAATAATGCAAGCGCAAACATGTTGTAGGCCAAATGCACAAAGCTTCCGTGCAGGAAAATGGAGGTTAACAGTATCCACGGCCTATAAAGCACCTCCGAGCTGTTCATCATGAATTCCGAGGTCACTGTTGCAGAAATCTTCTGCAGCATGAAAGCGCCTATACAAATAGCTGCAAGCTTAAGCGCCCACCAGCTGAACCTATTGTTTCTGGCCATATCCATCAATCAAACAAGCTTCGGATTAAAAAATTAATCATAATATAGAATAATTAAACAATTATGTAACTGCTATGGCTATCTGGAAAACACTTATTCCCTTCGCATGCCATGCATGCTTTGGCCTGTGCTTTTCTGGAGAGTCTTGTCATGCAGGAAATAAAGCATAATCACAAAGGAAAAGACAAAAATGAAGAATCCTGAAATAAGCTGGGTGGCATAATTGTCGAGCTCTTCCCCATTGGCTGATGCAGCAAGGCTTCCCGTGTTCAATGCCTGGATTTGCTCGCTCCTTGAATCATACTGGCTTTTTGTAACCTGGGCAATGGCTCCGCACATGTCCTCGGAACCGCATACGCCTGCACTTTCCTCTCCATAGAATGGGCAGCAGACTTCGGTTTCCTGGCAGGGGATATCCAAAGAGCAAAGCTCCTGCACCCCGGCACCCAGGGAAACAAATCCAGTTATTCCCTTTCCAACAAGGAACAATCCGGCCAGGCCAATTGCAAACAAAAATGCGATGAATGTTTTGGGCTGCATGGTTCCAGTATGGCACTATTTAGTATTTAAAATTTGTGTGCGGAATGTCCTTGTCCGAAAACCCGCCTTCCGGCTCGGTTTGGGCATCCGCTCAGCATTGCAGCTTCCCATGCATTGCATTTTTCTCCTCTGCAACCCCGAAAAATGCTTAACCCCTCCTGGAATGGGCTTCGCAAAATTGATGCCCAAACTCGTGCGGAATTGTTGCCAGAAATTCAATTGACCTTGAAATCCAGGGCTTCCATCACTTTGTCAAGCTGGTATTCCATTTTCAATTTTTCCCACTTTTCGCTCGAAATCCGCGGGTCATTTGGGACCAAGCCTGTGACGCCGAGCAGGCCAGGCTGCCGTTTCGTGTATTTCTCAACCTGCACAACAATCCTGACATCATCTGCCGTGAGCCTGCTGCCATCCTGGTCATTGAAAAGAGAGGCTGATGTTGCGCTTGCCAGGTTTATTGAATCATACAAGTTGCGTGTCTTGGTCTGGCCGAGAAAGCCGAAAATCTCATTGTAATCAACTTTGCTGCCCTCAAGGTAGATTGGGTTTGGGTCAGCGCCGTGCAGGAACCTGCTGTATGAAGTTGATATGTTCGAGTCTTCTGTTTCCTCGGCTTCCGCCGCGCCTGCCACATCATCATTCAGCTCTTCAATTGCCTGTTCAACTTCAGACATAGAAATAGCCCTGATTGCCCGCATTTCCTCCAATTCCCTCTCCACAGTTGACTCCAATTCCGGTGTTGTTGCCATAAAAACAGCTCCAAGGAATAGCCAATATCCCAAGAGTTTAAGTGCCCTTGAATTAATATGCTTGATAAATTTGCTTAATATCTTTTTTAATACGCCTTTGCGAAGTATACATTAAACTTGCCTTGCTTGCCGCAATGCACGCATGCCCCTGTTGATTTTTCATTTCCAAAGGGAATGCATCTCGCGGTTATGCCGCCTGTTTCCTCTTTCAGCGCTGTTTCACACTCAGCCTCGCCGCAGAACGGCGCAATTGCCCAATTCCTGCTTTCAATAGCCTTTGTGAGCTCATCCATGCTTTTGGCAGGCACAGTCCTGTCTGAAATCATTTTAGCCGCCTTTTCGAATAAGGCTTTTTGCATGTCTGCCAGAATTGAGCTGATTTTGCTTTCAAGCATGCTTAGTGCAACTGTCTCCTTGGCACCAGTGTCGCGCCTGACCAAAACTGCCTGCTTTGCCTCGATATCCCTTGGTCCCATCTCGAGCCTGATAGGGACACCCTTTAATTCCCATTCATTGAATTTCCAGCCAGCTGAATACTCATCCCTGTCATCCAGCTTGACGCTGAAGTTCTTCGACAATTTCTCAAAGACTGCCCTTGCCTCCTTCATCACATTTTCCTTGCTTTTATCAAAGAATATCGGGACAATCACAACATGGATAGGCGCAACCATTGGAGGCAGGACCAATCCCTTGTCATCGCCGTGCATCAGCACTATTGCGCCCACCATCCTGGTTGAAATGCCCCATGAATTTTGCCACGGCGCATGGTATTTTTCATCCTTGCCAAGGAATTTAATGTCAAATCCCTTTGCAAACCCCTGGCTAAGGGTATGGCTGGTTCCCATTTGCAATGCCTTTCCGTCCGGCATCAGGCTTTCAATTGTTGTCGTGAACATTGCGCCTGCAAATTTCTCATGCTCGGTTTTTTTGCCTTTAATGACAGGCACAGCCAAGAGCTCATGCGACACTTTTTCATATTCATCAAGAATTTGGAAGGTTTCCTTGTCGCATTCTTCCCTTGTTTCATAAACGCAATGGCCTTCCTGCCAGAGAAATTCCCTGGAACGTATGAATAATTTGACATCCTTGACTTCCCAGCGAATGATGTTGCACCACTGGTTCAGCCTGAGGGGCAAGTCCCTCCATGACCTTATCCAGCGCGAATAGGCGTCGTAGATGATTGTCTCACTTGTGGGCCTGAGGGCATACCTGTCTTCTGACTCGCTCTTCCGCTCAACCCATGCAACCTCCGGGGCAAAGCCTTCAGCGTGTTCAGCCTCCTTCTTGAAAAATGATTCAGGGATGAACAATGGGAAGTAAGCATTCCTGACCCCCATTTTCTGGATTCGGCTGTCAAAGAATTCCTGTATCTTCTGCCAAATGGAATAGCCGTATGGCCTTATTATCATGCATCCTTTAATCGGCGAATAATCAGCAAGCTCTGCCTTGAGGCAAACCTGGGTGTACCATTCAGGCATGTCGTCGGATTTTTTGACAGTTATGCCTGTTGACTTTGCCTCTTTGGCTGTGCCCTTTCCATTTTTCACGGCCTTGCCCGGCAGCATTGGCAGCTTGTTTTCCCTGTCCATGCTTTTTTGGTTGGCTGTGTATTATTTAAAGGTTTTGAAGAAGGAGCTCAGTAGAAAACTTCGCCTGAAGGCTCAGGTTTTGCCATCGGCTCGCATGGGCATCTTATTCACGAGGGCAGTTTTCTCCCTGGAACTCCGAAAACTGCTGTCTGCCTTATTTCCAGATGCTCGCAGAATTGATGGCAAAACGTAAACCGGTCTTTGTATATTATTGATGGCACCAGGCCAAAATTATGGAACGGCACTTTTGCTGAGGAGGTCACATCCGGAAAATCTGCGTGTACAAGGACCAAGGGCCTGCTCGTGTAATATTCGAATGTTACAGGGATTCCCTTGTATTCTGTCGTGAATGTGACTTTTTCCACCCTTCTGCCATCTGTTTTTCCCCAGTAGGCGAGGAACACCTCATCAGACAGTGGATAGGATCCGTCAGGGACCCCTTCATTGGAATTCCGGCCCGGCCTTTTGCGTTTTGGCGCAAGTATCGGGGTAAAGGCAGCCTTGCCGTTTTGCCTGACCAGCATGCCTTCCATAATGTTATCAATGCGTGCGCTTTCAACAATGTCAGCCAGTTCAACAGCATCATCCTTCAACAAATAGCCAATCCCTATTTTATTTCCTTTATCCAGCACCAAAACCTTTAATGCCCCGATGGAGCCGAATTGCTCTGCAAAGCGAACACCTGTATAATCCCCTTCTTCATCATATAACAAATATGTCCGCCTTCGCGGGCCTTCCTTTAAGTTATCCTCTAAGTTGTTAGCCCAAGTAACTGAATTGATTTCTGGAGCAGAGAAGGAGAGCAGTTTGGGCCTTTCTATCCTGCCCGCATATTCCTTTTGAACAAGTGCAGCAAGTTCTTCTGTATCATGTTCTTTGGGGACAAGGAGCATGATTGCTTCTTTCCTGGCCAGGCTGGACCACTTTTTATCATATCCATATTGCGTCTGCATCTCATCCGGAAACCCAATTGGGGCAAATTTGCTGAAATCATTTTCAACTTTCTGTATGAATTCGGGTGTGTCAACCAAGGGCAACCTGACAATGACATAATCCTGGGCATGATCAGCTTTATTTGCCATGCACGGCAGGAACATCGAGGCATTTTTATCATTAACGGATATTGCTCATTGGTCCGTAGTTAAGAAAATACTATTAAGCCATCCTTTGAATCATTATTCTCAATAAACCTTGGAAACAATCTCCTGTGCCTTCTTGCTGGCTTCAATCATCTTGAACATTTCCCTGCGTATTGAGTCTATCCCCTGCCTAAAATCGCTTCTTTCATCCTTTGGGATTTTTTCAACATACTTCTCGCTCAGGCTGTCCAGGTCGCTGGCCAGCATAAGGAGCGTGCTGTCCATTTTTTCAAGGCCTATTATCATTGGGGCTTTCTCCTGCTCTTTGTGTTCAGCAAAGATTCAAAATAAAAAATTAAAAAAAATGTGTATGGGGGATTTGTTTTCTCAAATCCTTGGTTCTCATACAGAGCTCTTGGGAAGTACGGTGTGTTTGCCTGAAGCCTGCCGAGGTTATTTACGTCCATTGGCCAATTGCCGACTTTTTGTTGATCTTTGATTTGATCTTTTATAGGGGGGCAATTTGCTGTAGGGATCCAAGTTCGCTAATCCCTTTCCTTACCTGTCAAGCCAGATCTACCTCTTTTTCCCTCAACGAGTTAAGTTTTATTTTTTTATGTAATATACTTATTTGTATACTAGTATGGACTTCTATATAAATCTTTCGGTGGCGTATATGAAAATATAATAAAGAACATAGAAAAAACCCAATTATTCGGCGTGCAATCCATCTTCGCAATCGCATGGCGTCAATGGCTCGTGGTACTTGGAACAGCCTTTAGCCTGGCATGTGCCTGGCTTGTCTGAAACTCCCTCGCAACCACCTGTACAGATATAATGTGTCATTTTACCACCTCTGTCAATTCCAGATTAACTATAGTTTATATAATTTATGTGGATGCTGGCTAGTTTACCCTGAAATCAATCTCATCATGCGCACTCACAATAAGGCTCACATTGCATTTATCAGTGTATGCCTCAATAATCTGGTCTGACCCTTTGCTTGGATTCTTAAGAATTTCATTGGGCATGCCCAGCATAACCAGGTCGGAATGCTGGGAGTTCTGCCCTATAAGGTGCTTAACATGCGATTCTGACCCGTGAAGGATTGTAATCTCAACGTTCTCAATGCGGGATTCCTCGAGCATTTTTTCAAGCTGCTCCCTTTCCTTGTCAACATCCTCCTTTTTCTCCACAACCTTGAATATCCGGATAACCGCATCGTTTTCCAGCCACGGATTTGAGTTTACGATAAAATAAGCCAGCAAGATCAGGAAATTGCCATTTTTTTCAGAACTCCACCATACATCCACAGTTTTGAAGCTTGTGAACCCGACCCGGTTGCGCAGGATTACAATGTTTTTGTTGAGGGCATGCATACTGTGTATCAATTTTCCCAAATGAACGCGCTTATCATAGGTTGTCAGGACAGTGTTTAATGGCAGGTTGCCAACTGTCTCGGCCTGCATAAGCCCCATCATAGTCTCGACAAAATCTGAGCTGAGTATGACCCTTGGGAAAATTTCCAGCTTGTTGGCCTTGATGTACTGCGAGAGTGATTCCTCTATCCGTTTTCGCTCTTTAACATGGTTGTCCAGGTCGCCTTTAAGCAAATAATACATTTTGGTAAAACTGCGCCTGCTGCCAATCCAATGCACAACATGGGAAATTGTGCCTTCATATGCCTCTTCGCCATAAAAAGCCAGGATTGTCGGCCTCCAGTTCTTCTTGCTTTTCTCGGTCCTTTCCATATATCTCAACAATACCCTCAAGAGCTGAAAGCTCACTCCATCCCACACTCCCTCGATTTTCATTGATTTTTTTGTTTTGTACAAGCCGTAAAATATGAGAAGCTGAAATAAGATGGCCACCGCCATAACAAGGGGGTTGAAGAGGTACATAATTGCGTAGGATGCCGCCATTCCATAAAAGGAGATGATTGCCGGAGTGGAAAAAGTGGGGCGATAGCTCGGGTTCTGCGATATTTTCTCGAGAAATGCCGTGCCATTGATCCAGCCATAAACACTTAGAAAAAACATTGAAACAACCTGGGATACGAACTCCAGGCTTCCTATCATGATCACACCGATGCCAATTGCAATGCACAGAATGATGGCTACCCTTGGCTCATTGCTTTTCCCAATGGTCTTGCCGAGCCAGCCGAGCCATCTCGGAATAACCCTGTCTTCCACCATTGCAGTCATTGACCTTGGAGCAGTCATTAGGCTGCTCAGCGCAGATGAGGACGTTGCAAGCAGTATGCCTACCAGCACAAGCGGGCCAAAGAGGGCAATCTTCTCCACAACAAAGGGATTGGACAAAAGCTCTGTTGGCGAAGCCGCGGCGGCATATTTGATGGCCAACCCCGCATAAATCAACATTGTCATGAAAATTGCTGTAAAAGTGCCGATGACCAGGCTTTTCCTGGGGTCTTTCAACTCACCACTCATACCGACCCCTGCGTCCACACCTGTAACAGCAGGGAAAAACATTGCAAATGCCACCCAGAATGGGAGGCCGGACACCACAAAAAGGCTATTTGCCACCGAGCCAGTATTGGATCCCAAAAACACAGATGCAAGGCTTATCAAAATTGCAAACAGGATAAAATATTGGATCTTCACGACAAACTTGGCACCGACATAGACAATTGCGCCGAAAACCACCAGGCTGACAAGCGCAATATAAAATTCCTCAACAAAAAAACCCATAGATATGAAGATGCTGCTAACTGCCCTTGCAAATGCTATTGCATAGAAGCTGGATGCGATTGTCTGTGCAAGATAGAGCATTACACCGAGGCTGCCTCCGAATTCTGAACCAAGGCTTCTCGATATTAGATAATAAAGGCCGCCACCTTTGACATTAATATTTGTTGCAATGGCTGAGATTGAAAAGGCAGTTGAGATTGTAACCGAATGCGCGATTAGAATGATAATTAGAGCCTTGACAAGTCCAACACCGCCGACAACCTGCGGCGCGATATAGAACATGACTGCGCCAAGTATTGCCAAGACGGACGGCAGAAATACGCCTGAAAAAGTCCCAAATTTATTGCCTGTTCCCACAAATCTGGTTCACTCATGCCCTGTATATAAAAATTATTATTTTAACTTGCAAGTGAGTTATAGAAACATGCTCTGCCTGGCATCGACCAGCAATCCTGCAAAATGCACTCATCTCTTTTTCTTGGCAGCAATCGCTTCCTTCGCTGCTTTGATGATATCGTGCCGCGTCAGGCCAAATTTCTTGAAAAGGTCGTCTGGCTTTCCGGACTCGCCAAACCTGTCCATCACAGCAACATACCTCATGGGCACCGGATGCGTTGTTGACAAGGCTTCGGCAACTGCCCCTCCAAGGCCGCCATAAACCTGGTGCTCTTCAGCTGTAACAATTGCGCCTGTTTTCCTAGCTGCATCAGCGAGAGTCTTTACATCAATCGGCTTGACCGTGTGGCAATTGATTACCATTGCATCAATCCCTTCCTTTTCCAGCTCTTCTGCTGCCATCAAGGCTTCATGCACCATTATGCCCATTGCAACAATCGCAACATCCTCACCCTCTTTGTAAATGTCCGCCTTTCCTATTTCGAATGGTGTTTCCTTGGTAGTCAGCACAGGAACTTTTTCCCTGCCAAACCTGACATAAACAGGACCTATCCTATTCCCTGCCGCAATTGTGGCCTTTTCACCCTGCACAGCATCTGCAGGGACAAGAACAACCATATTGGGGAGGCATCGCAATGATGCAACATCTTCCAAAGCCTGGTGAGTTGCGCCGTCAGGGCCCACAGAAATTCCTGCATGTGCGCCCTGGATTTTCACATTGAGATTGGAATAGCAGACGCTTACCCTGACCTGGTCCCAGTTTCTCCCGGGGCTGAAAACTGCATACGAGCTGACAAAAGGAATTTTTCCCAGGGTGGCCAATCCCGCGCCTATGCCCATCATGTTCTGCTCAGCAACCCCTACCTGGAAATACCTGTCCGGGAATTTGTCGCTGAACCAGGATGTCCTTGTTGAATCTGTAAGGTCGCAGCACAATGCAATGACATTCTCATTTGTCTTGCCGAGCTCGGCCAGGCCCAGGCCATAGCCATCCCTGCTCGGGACCTTCTGCACATTATGGAGGTCTGGTACAAGATGCATTCTTGGGTTTATTCCTTTCATCGTGATAACCTAGCATTGGCAGCTTTCTGCTGCCTTTCCGCATTTTTCGCAGTTCATTTTCCTTAATCCAGCTTCAATGGCTGTTAATTCTGACAATGCCTTGACTGCCTCATCTTTCGACGGCGGCTTGCCGTGCCATTCGTATTTATGCTCCATGAATGAAACATCCTTGCCCGGCACAGTGTTGGCAATTATGCAGGTAGGCTTTCCCTTGTTTTTTTTGGCAACTTCGAATGCGGCCAAGACAGCCTTCATGTCATTGCCGTCAATTTCAATCACATTCCAGTTGAATGCCTTCATCTTGTCCGCCAATGGGTCCAGGGGCATAATATCCTCTGTGTTCCCATCAATCTGGATCCTGTTCCTGTCAATAATCGCAATAAGATTGTCAAGCTTGAATTTTGCCGCAAACATGAATGCCTCCCATGGTTGGCCCTCATTTATTTCACCGTCGCCCAGGCCGCAATAGACTCTAAATGGCTTATTGTCCATTTTGCCGCCAAGCGCAATGCCGCATGCCATGGAAATGCCCTGCCCTAAAGGCCCGGCTGTGTTTTCAACACCAGGCGCGCACTTGTAATGCGGGTGTCCCTGCAGCCTTGAATCAATTTTCCTGAGCGTCATCAGCTCTTCGACTGGAAAATAGCCTGCATTGGCAAGGGTTGCATACCAGACCGGGCAGATATGCCCATTGGAAAGAATAAACCTGTCACGGCCCGCGAATTCAGGATTCTTTGGGTCGTGATTCATGACATGGAAATACAATGCTGTGAAAATATCAGACATGCCCAACGGCCCTGCAGAATGGCCTGAACCGGCTTCAGCCAGCTCCTTAATGATATCCTGCCTTATCTTGTTGGCAATCAGATTGAGTTTTGCGACGCTGCTTGTCTGCTTGAAAGTCACTTGGACAAACCCCCTTATTGCTTGGGATGCTGCAATGTTATATAAATTTATCTTATCTATAGTAATGCCATCCTAAAATTTAAAATTCGAAAGTAGTAACATTTATAAACAAAAAATCAATTCCTGTCCCATGGCAAAGCAAGTCAGTAAGCCCAAGCCGATTTCTTACGAAGAAGCATTGAAGCATGTGGTGTCCCTGGTATTTGATCAGTTCAGATCAGTTGAAGAATTAATCGGTGAACCTGAACTTGAATATGATGGCAGAAAGGCAGATTACCAGTCAATACAGCAAGAGTATCGGGGTTTCATGCAAGTTTCAAGCACGGCCATCTTTGCAGACACCATTGAGGAAAGGAAAGCCACACTCGAACAATTGCAACAAAGAGCAAAAACCTTCCTCAAACAATCCCTTGATTCCAAGCTCAAGATGCAGAGAAAGCTCTATGAAATTGGTGCGGGATTAATAAGCGAACTTGGCTCAGCAGAAGAGGGTTTTTACGGGAAAATAGTGGAAAATGGATTCAAACATCCGGAAGATATTTCCAAAATAAGAGAGGAAAGAGAGGGGGCAGGCGTCAAAATAAAAGGCACGCAAGATGATGATGGACTTGAAGGTGTCCTTGCGATGTTCGGAAGCATGCTCAGGAACACATCCAGAGAGGATTTGGAACCCTATTTGAAGCGACAATCCCGGGCCATTGCCAGAATTCAGGGCTTTATGGATAAATATAGGAACTCCGGATTTGATCTCACACCATTCCAAATGATACTAAATTATGTCAACCCAATTCTTGATCCTTTTGACGGCCCGCACGGCAAAATGGTTATGGCAAGCAATCTTGTCGGCCCGCAAAACCAGTTCTAATTTTTTCTAAGGAAAGGCGCTGCAGTGTTACATAAATTTTACTGAATGGGGCTAAAACCTTAACATTACTTTTTTGAACTTATGACAGCCGCCTGAAAACAACCGCACCAAACGAACAACAACCTTTGAAGGGATATTTCAAAATTTATTAATTCAATAGTAGTTAAAAACCCTAAGATTCTTAAATTCACCAGATGTCTAGGCTGTTATGCCCGGAAAGGCAGAAATTCCAAGACCAGAAGTGTGGACTCCCTACAGTGACTTGGCTACACACAACCTCATTCTACAGCTTCAAGACCCTGAAAAGTCGATTTATGATAATGATGATTTATATGACACAATTAAGGACAATGTTGCTTTTGAACCGGAACCGCACAGCTCTTCGAAAAACTACGATGTAAAGCCCGGGAAGGAAGAAGAGGGGAAAAAGAAAGATTGCCCTTTAATCCAGGCGGAATGACTGTTGATTTGGCCCGAACTTCTTTGGATAATCTCCTTAGGGAATTGCATGAACAGGCAGAGGAACTCAAGAAAAAAGGCAGCGCTTTCGAGCACACCCAGGAATATTATGACACTATCAGGGAGCAGGAAAAGCGAATGGAAGAGTATAAGTCTGTCACTGTATCATCTGCCATCCCTGATGGGCAGGAAGCTGAATTAAGGGAAAATCCGTTCAAATTCCTAAGCCTTCCCAATGAGCCGCGGCCAACTTACGGCCAGGCAAGGGCAGCCTGGATAAGGCTGAGCAAGGCATGGTTTCCTGATCTGCAGTACCCCCAAAATAAGGAGCAAATGCACCGGATTTTCGGGTTGGAAGATTTTGTCCTCGACGGCCAAAACTTGGACAAATGGCTGGAAAACCTGGGCAAAGTGGCAAGGCCAACTGTATTGACAGTCCAGGAGCTGGAAAGATTGGACCCAAAAAAGCGTGAGGATTACAGGCAGCAGCATGAAACTTATCGCGCAAAAGAAATTGAATATGAGACAGTCAAGCAGGAAATGCGAACCAGGGCGCTGAAAAAAATGCAGACAATCAACAGGGCCTATAAGCTGGCCAAGGAAATTATTGGCGACAAGGAAGAGGATACTTTTGCAGGATTCGAATGGATTCCGGGTGCCAGGACTTCAGAGGCATTGTCAATGCTGGGATTAGATGATTTTCAGCATGATGCCCTGAAACTTGAGGGAAATGGTGAAATCAGGCGGGATACTGGAAAATGGGCAAGCTGGAAAACACCATACCTGACTTTTGATTACAGGGAAGCTTTCATGATGGATGAAGATTACCAGCAGGCAATAAAGCTGAAGCCATTTTTTGCATGGATGGAGCTCAAGCAGGGAAAGGAGCTCAGCCCTGCATTGCTGGATGACTTGGCAGATGAATGCAAGCTCAATGAGAACAAGGCCGAACAATTGCGCCTGATGATAATGAACAGGGAAGAAATCGGATTCATAACAAAAACCCTCGGTATAACCGAATCGCACGAGAAGTCGAACATCTTATGGTACCTTTTCACTGCATACAACGGGCCGATGTTTACGCACGATGCCGGGCCGCGCCGGTTGGTTCATTTCCCGCTGGGTGTGGAGTTAACTGAAAAAGGCGGAATGATTCTCAAGTACGTTGAACAGCATGGCTTGTTTGCAGACATAGGGAAAAATGAGACAGCTCAATTTTCACCTGCAGATACAAAAATGATGGTGGCCATCGCTTACGGACCTTTGCTTGCACAGGCGGCCATGATTAAATAGGAGTTTTTTTTTCTTAGCCAACAAAACAAATTGCAATGTCAGAAATGAGCCTAGGTGGCAGGCAAAGGCCTTACAATTATTGGCTCAGGAGATGCTATGAGCAGTCTGGTTTCCAATACTGGGTTGCCGTTAGCGTCGACATCACCTGTGTACATGGTTATTGACTCATCCCTATCATAGGACATCACCAACGGAAGGCCGTAACCGGACCTGGTGAGCAATTCCTTAATGTCCTGCAGGGCAAGGCGCGGCAGTGTTTTGGCCATCTTGCCGCCAAAGCGGTGGAGCAGGAAAAAAGCAGCGCTGTACCCCCCGTCATGCGTCAGGGCATTCCACTTTTCCTCATCTATACCAAAACTTACCTCTTCACTTTGTCCCAGTCCCGAACTGCGATGTATGTCTCCCATAACCTTCTGTAAATTGTCCATGCGCCTGTTGGGCGATAGCGCCTGTTCGTAAGCAGCGAATATCTGGGCTAAATAATTCGCGACCAGCTCAACTGCATTTTCTGTTTCCACATAAAACCGGTCATTGTTTCTGACCCTGAATATTTCGCGATTCACGAGATGGTGCAAGGAATGTCCAACTTCGTGCCCTACTGCTATGGAAGGGTCTTGTGCAAGCCGTTCCGGGGTGAAAACCACAAGCCGTTTCCTGGAATGGAAGTGATTGCCCTTGCCAAGCTTTGCCTTCGGCGCTGCAGCACTTCCTCCTATCCCCATCACATCAGACAGAATAACAGTGGCATGATTGACATAATCCTGCAGAAGTTTGGCAGCATAATGACTATTCATCTGAACTAGCCTTTTTGCTTTTTTCCAGGGCTTTTTTATGCATCTCTTCTGCCTTTTTCCTGACATCTTCAGGAATCCTGGAATAGATGAGCAGGCCAAGCCTATTGATCAATTGCCCCTCTGGCCCGCTTATGACAACATCATAATTCAGGAATGCCTCCTCGAAGGCATTTAGCACATCGCCAAACTGCTCTGCCCTTCCATGAATTCCGAAACTGCTTCTATCCCATGCAGTCGCCAGCCCGGAAGAATCAGTTATTTCAAGTTTTCCTTCAAGTGCCCTGCCAATAAGCATCTGCCTTAGGTTTTGTTCCGTCATATTATATGCCCGTGCCAGAATTTCATCAGGATTGATGGATTGGCCATAAATTGCGTAGACTCCAGAGCCTCTTTTTCCAAATTGCAGATTGCTGGGCAACCTTGTTATTTTTCTGGAGGAATATCCATATCCAGTTGAATCCCCTATTCCGAAATCGTGCCTCAGGCCATCTATTCCCCATTCGTGTTCAGAACAAGGGCTCCATCCCAGGCTAATGCCTATATCATTTCCATCCTTTCCAATTATTCCAGCGCCATACATAGCCCGTTTCATCATCGTGGAGGACTAGGCGGCGAATTATAAATGTTTGCAAAATATAAATTGCAAAGTAGTAACACAAAGACGTTTATTTGATGTGAATTTAGGCGGAGATGCAGCAATAATGCCAATCTTTTTATACCTGCAATTTTCGGATTCCAAGATAGCAATTCAATAATATGAGGGGGGATAAAATGGCAAAAGATTCAAACAGCCAGTTGTGTGCAATTCTGTCCTATCTTTTGATAGGGATAATCTGGTATTTTGCTGATGAGAAGATGAAAAAAGACAGTTATGCAAAATATCATGTAAAGCAGGCAGTGGTCCTGTTGATTTTCAGCATCATATGGGGTGTCGCGCTCTCGATTTTTTCAATGGCCCTTATCCTGCTATGGCCGTTATGGATGCTCCTTAACTATGTTCCATTGATACTGGTTATCATCGGCATTTTAAATGCAGTGAATAGCAAGGAGAAGGAGCTGCCTGTCATCGGCGGGTATGCGAGCAAATTGACATTTTAATTTTTAATATAATTTTTTTTATTTTTTTATAGTGTTCCTTTCGTTTTATTTAGTATTTTTCTTAAAGGCCAAAATCATTGCAGAAGAAATCCTTTTGCTCTGGCAAATTCCCTTATTATATCCTCATCATGCGGAAACAATTTTAATTTCAGGGCTTCCTGAACTGTGAATAGTTTTGCGGCTTTTCCTTCAAGGACCTTTATACTGCCCATTTTTGGCGATTTGGACATGAAAACATATTCTGTCCGACTATCATTGGCATCAATTTTAAATTCAAATCTTTTAAAGAATTTCAAATCATGCGGCACATAATCCAATTCTTCCTTCAATTCCCTCAAAATTGCCTGCCTCGGGCCTTCCCCTTCCTCGATTCCGCCGCCAAAGAAATCATAATCCTCGCCAAATTTTGCAATGCCTTTCCTGTCTTGCAGGAGCAGCTTGCCATCTCCTGTATAAAATATCACAATTGAAACATTCCTGTGGGGCATGGCTCCAATATAGTACAGGGTTCTTATAAACATTTTGAAAAAGTCCCTGAAGTTTGCTTGCAAGATGATGCTAATGCTTCTTCGCCTTGGCGGGAAAGAGAAATGATGCGCCTATGGAAACCAACAGCACGCCAAATACAACAGCCAGCGAGACTACTGTTGTCATGTGCACATAATCTATCAAAAGCATCTTAACGCCGATAAATGCCAGAATCGCAGCTATGCCATAAACAAGGAAATGAAACATATCGTGCACCTTTGCAATAACAAAATAGAGCGACCTCAGGCCGAGAATTGCAAAAATATTGGATGTGAAGACAATGAACGGGTCTGTAGTGATGCCGAAGATGGCCGGGATGCTGTCAAAAGCAAAAACAACATCAGTGAATTCGACCATGACAAGGGCTACAAAAAGTATGGTGACAGAAATTTTTCCTCCTTTATGGACAATGAAGTTTCCTTTCTTATGCTCCCTTACTATTGTCACAAACCGATGTATAGTTTTGACTACCCAGCTGTCATGAGGGTCGAAGTCCTCATCCTTATGCCTGACCATATGAATTGCGGAGTATATAAGGAATGCACCAAACACATAGAATATCCAGTGGAATTTTTCAATAAGCAAAGTGCCGAGCCATATCAACAATCCTCTTGACACAATTGCGCCGATTATGCCCCAAAAAAGGATGCGGTGCTGGTATTTCTTCTCAACCCTGAAGCTCATGAATATCAGGAAGATGACAAATATATTGTCGATGCTGAGCGACTTCTCAAGGAGGTAGCCGCCGAGAAAGTTCAGGCCGGCTTCTGCGCCGAATTCGTAATAGACAAAAAAATTGAAGAGCATGGCCAGGCCAAACCATACACCTGTCCAGACAAGCGCTTCCTTCACGCCAATCTCATGCTGCTTCCTGTTGAAAACCCCAAGGTCAAGGAACAGGAAAAGCGCAACCAGCGCCAAAAAACCCGCCCACATGAAGATTGGGTCAACCCCTGGGATGGTTATCATGCGGGAAAGAGTTCTGGAGGGGATTATAAAGCTTAATGTTTTGAAGCTGCCAGGTGAAATAGAGTAATCCCAAATCATTTGTGAGAACAAGAATGCCAATAGCCCCGCCAGGATTTAGTGATAAAACTGTTTAGAATCAGATTTGGGTGAGACACTAGTAAACTACCGTGGGCTAAAGCCCACAGCGTTTAGTTGAAATCTGTAAGCCGACTCTGATTCCTTACACTTTGGTATTCTTCAAAAGTGTATTTTTGCCAGTGCTTTTTCTGCCCTT
>JAGVYD010000022.1 GCA_018303405.1 Candidatus Woesearchaeota archaeon
GTTGGCGTGACTGAGACAAACTTCAACCTTGTTTCAGCAACACAGGCAAATTCCCCATCAATAGCTAATACTTACTGGAAAATTGGAATCCCGCCTGGCTTGAGGGGCCAGTGCAATGGGACCATAGTATTCAACGCAATAGACGGGTAGGTGAACGAAATGGCAAAGGCAATGAAAGAGGAAAAAAAATGGGAATTGGCGTTATTGGCGCTAATCCTTGGGACATTGGGCTTGATGATTGGAACAGTCATCGCAGCCACACCAGAAGGACCAACAGTGACACTTGTAGGCAATACAACAAGATCTGCCTCAGGTTCCAGCATAGTCAATTATACAGGAGGAACTGGACAGAATACATCTGGAGGCTATATTTTCGGAATCAACCTCGCTGCCCTCCAGACCAATGCCAGATGGAAAGCCTACTATGGAAACGTCACTGGAACCCTCACCCTTGACGACGCCGCTGGCAATACAATCTACAATTGGCCCCTGCCCACCTCAAGCCTAACAGGATATGTCTATGCAACCAGAGCTGCAGGCTCAGTTACCTGGGCCAGTGTTGCCTGCGCAACAGTCCCGCAGATTGAAACAGAAAACTTTGCCATAAACCATTCTGCCAACCCGAATGACAATATAACTGCCACATTTAACTCAACTTTGCACACAGCCTTTACAGTGGCAGGTACCTCATTGAGCAATTGCAGGTCAACATCGACATTCAAGAATGACAGCAGGCAGACCCAGACTTCAGCCGATGACTTCCAGGAGATAGTCATACATGATGGTACAAACGTCATCTATGGGACAAACATCGAGACTAATGTGTGGTCATACAACAACGGAACTGCTGATTTCCAGATTCTTGTTCCGGAAAATGGGCTAGCCGCGCCAAGTGGATCAATTGCCTATTACTTTTATGTGGAGTTGACATAAACAAGACCACACGACAAATAGCCACAGCCTGGCCCAGCGGCCCGGGCACAACCCCTCTCGGGCGCCTGCCTAAGCAGGCCAAGTGGCCATAGAGTCAGAGTTCAGTGGATAGCAGGGACAATAAGATTAGGTCAAAGAGAAGATTAGAAAATCAGTTTGTGCATTGACGGTCAGGATGCATTGAAAGCAAAATGAATGAAAGAAATCTCAAAAAAATGCTGAAAATTACTTACATAATGAGAATTCTTGGAGATTACACGAGAAATTTCACATTTATGATTATTATGGATATGGGAATAATGGGATGGATTTTGCAAGCAGAGGTGCTTGGTCAGAAGCCAGCATATGCCTGGCCCGGATAAGGACAATTCACTGAACTCAAGCGGGGAAACAGATACGAGGGATTCATCTAGCCTTGCTTCTTCCAGTGGCAATCTTGGCAATCTTGCTGGCGGCCGGTCTTTTATGCCAGGCCATGATACTTTCATGCCTGCTGCTGAACATGACATTTTGGCCGCGATTAGGCCCAGCATTGATGGCATATCATTTCCGCTGACAATATTTTCTGAGGGCATTGGCAGCTTTGAGGCTATTATCAAGCACCTTAAGGATGCATATGGACTGAAAAATAATGAATTGGCCTTCCTTACAGAAAGGAGCCAGAAAACAATTTGGGGAACTTACTCAAACGCCTGCCAGAAAAGTGGCTCCAACTGGGATATCAGCCAAGGGGATATCAGCGACGAGCCGCACATGCATGTAAATGGCTCATATTCCGGAATACAAATCCCATTGAACATATTGCAGGACAGGGAGCTCGGAGTGCTTGAAGCCATTAGCTTCCACCTGAAAAATGCCCACAGCCTGAAATATTGCCAAATAGCGAGGCTGTTGCAAAGGGACCAAAGGACAATCTGGACTGCTGTGCACCGGGCAAAAAGAAAAATTGCCAGGAGGGGAGGGCAATGAAACTCAGCTTAGCGCCTCCCAGAGACAGGGCATTCTTGCCATTGCCAGCCCTTGTAGCTGTTGTGCTATTTTTTACACTGTTTGCATTTGCCTTTAAGGTTATGGCAGTGCCTGAGGGGCCGACCATTTCCTACCTGTCAAACCAGACAGGGACTCCTGACAGTGCAAGCATTATCAACACAACCGGAGGCTCAATCACAACTGTAACGCTGAATGCAACTACCCAGAACACAAGGTGGAAGGCTTATGTTGGAAATGTAACCGGTACATTGACACTGGAGGATGGAACAGGCGCCACTATCTATGATTGGATCACCAATTCACCAAGCGGGGAAGTGTATGCAACAAGGAAGTCATCCACAGTCTCATGGGGAAACATAGCCTGCGCTTCCTTGGCAAACATGGAAAATGAAAACCAGGCAATAAACCACACGCAGTCAGTTGACAATATCTCCACAACCTTCAGCCAGCAGGAGCACGGAAGCTTCTATGTTGGGACAAATTATATTGGCAACAACACATGTTACTCAGTGCATACTTATGTAAACAGCAGCGCGCAGAGCAGCCTTTTCGAGGAAGTTGTGCTTTATGACGGCACAACACCGGCCAATGGGGATATAGTTTTCGCTTCTATCCTGGAGGATGACGTGTTTGGCTACAACAACCAGACCTATGACTTCCAGCTTATTGTGCCGGAAAATGGCCTGCCGGGCTACGCAAGCTCAACTGCATATTATTTCTATGTGGAAATAAGCTAAATGAAGTGATTGGCCTCGCATTCAACAAGCGAGAGCGCCTGGTCCATACATGGCAATCCTCCATCACAATAAGCAAAGAAATAAAAAAGCCGGCTAATTAGGGAATCCCATGGTTTCGCATAAAAGGTTATTATACTGGACACCCAAAAATTGCAGCTTTGCCAAGCTCATGTTGTTTTCAGCTTTGACTTTGCTCCTCTTTGCCTCGGCCTGCAAGAATAAGCCGGTTGAGCCAATTGAGCAGGATGCTGGTTTCAGGACATACCATAATGAAATCAAGGGTTTTTCAGTATCCTACCCTGCTCGTTGGGATGACACAACTGAAAAGCAGCCGGACAGGTGGGCCCTTGTTGACCAGAATAAGAATGCTGTGCTCTTTTTTGCAATGGCAATTCCATTGGAGAGCAGTGTTCCGAAGCTCATGATGGAAGAGATGGCAACAGACCTTGGAACCGACATCCCTGACATTTCAGAGCTTGATGGCTATTTGACCTACAATGAGTTAAACAACCATTCATGGTACAGTTATGGCCTCAAAAGAAGGGATAATCTGCTCGAAACATTGTCAGCCGGCACGCAATGTGGCAATAATATGGTTAATATAAGGCTTGTTTCTCGGCCTGAAGACATTAACCTGACAAAGCAGGAATACACAGGCATTATTCAAAGCTTTGAATGTGAGCTTCGTTAATTGGACGCGTGCCAATGCAATTTCTGTTGATGCATCAGCCATGCTCCATGATGAATAAGATTTGTGGCCAATATCGGCGCAGCTAAAATGCTAATACGCTAATACCTGTGGCAATTAGAAAAAATTAATATACCCATATAGCTGAAAACACACAGAGGTGACCAAAGGCATGGTGGATATTCTGCAGGTTCTTGGGGGTTCAGTGGGGGTTTCCATAGCTTTCCTGTGCTTTTATATGTTCGCCAAGTGGCACCGGAAAGAGGGCTTGCTTGGCCTGGCACGGCTTGTGGCGCTGACTGGATTTATCTTTCTGATTGAAGGCGGCTTGAAGTTTGGATGGGGCCTTGGAATGCTGGAAACAGACCAGTTGGAAATCTCGGCAATGTTCACGGGGTTCAACATCGCGCGCACGATCATGCTTTTTTTCATTGTAAGAGAGATACTCGGGAATCGCAGGAGCATTTACATCTTCAATGCCTATTGGATAATGGCTTTGCTTGGGTTCTACAAGTCACAGGACCCATTGAAGGCCGTCGACGCGGTATCGTTTATCTTCCTGATGTTTATTTTCCTTTACCTTGCCCTATTTTCCGACTATTACATCAGGAAGGCAGGGATTATAGGGCTGGCCTATTCAATCCTTTCTGTTGCCTTCCTGGTTCTGCTGAAGAATGGAGTGGGAAGGGAGCAGCTGTATTTTTTTGTAGCTGATGCCTTGCTGTTCATGGTGGTGTATTATATCTTCCTTGACATAGACAAGATGGGGATTGGGGCAATCTATGGCAAGGAAGGCAACCATGCTAAAATGAGGAAAGTTATGACACCTTTTCGAAATTTTGCCACTGTTCTCTTCCTGATAATATTTAGCCTGTTGAGCACCGTTGGCATGCACGAGATTGGCCATGCCGTGGCTGCCGCATATTACAATTGCGGGGTGTCAAGTGTTGTATTATATGAAGAGAATAGTTCGCCTCACACTGAAATCAAATGCAGCAACCCCTTTAACAATGCGATAATCACATTGGGAGGGATTATAGCAACTGTATTGATTGGCTGCTTTTTCATGCTGATCGGGCACCGGCTTACAGACCACATCGGCTATCTGGTTATAGGCTTCGGCTTCTTGTTTGGCTACTCAGACCTGATAAGCATAGGTATTTCTGACAGCATAAATGCCCTTATCTGGTTTTCAGGCATGATAATAATGGCTATAGGCGTTATTAAACTGACTTCTTCGCTTTTTGGCCCACGAGAACCGGCCAATGGCCATGTTTCAGGCTGGAAATCAGAGCCGCTGGATGACGAGCATAAGAATAATGTAAGGAATCCTGCAAAATAGCAATTGGCGAAAAATGCCCAGGACACGGGGCAAATAACAGCCTTGCCCGAAAAGTGAGTTTGGGCATCAATTTTGCGAAGCCCATTCCCGGAGGGATTAAGCATTTTTCGGGGTTGCAGAGGAGAAAAATGCAATTCGGTTTTCGGGCAAGGCCGCAAATAACACAAAATATTTAATAAGCATTGTAATATTAATCTAAAATAATAACTATTTTAGAGGAGTTAAAGTTGTAATTTAGGGGCAGGGCAAATGGCTAAGTCAAGGATTGGTTCAAAAAAGGCAAATTTCAGAAATAAATCCGCTCGTGCATCCCGGCTTACGCAGTTGATTGTGATTCTTGCGGTTATTGCATTAATTGCCTATGCCGACTATCATTTCATGTTCAGGCACCATACTTTTGAAATCGAGGACAAATGCGGGATGATTGCAGGCAGCGTGATGCACATTCTTGATACAGAAGCAGCCTGTGAGTTCAGGTGCAAGTCCCAATGCTCGGCACAGGAAATGTCTTATGAAAAAAGCGCCTATACTGGCCTCGAGCAGGGCTGCAATATTTGCAAATGCACCTGCCGCCGATTTGAGTAACTTGAACAGGCCACAGCTCAGGATAAAATGGCGAACCGAAAAAGGATTGGAAAGGGTTTTCCCATTGCACCCGTACTGATGCTGGCCCTGATGCTTTCAGCATGCACAGTGGCAGTAAGCAAGGAAGAGGCTGAAAAATCTGCTGTTGAGTTTGTCAAGTCCAGGGTCAAGTTTTATACCACGGATGAGGCTACCAACACTTCATCAATGCCTGGCCAGGTGATTATGAAAAGCGTCACAAGCTATAAAGAAGGCAGGGAATGGGTTGTCATCGCCCATATGGAGTCTGAAGTCAATAGCACCCTAAAAAAGGGGGACATCATTGTCAAGATTGATGCTGTTTCTGGCGAGATTGTTGAGTTCAACGGAGTCAGGGTCATCAGGGAATAATCTGTTCCCGGCGTTATTTGAAGGTTTTCCGGTACACCCAATTCAAACGGCTTAATCGAATAGCCGGAGTTCTTTCTGCACTTTCGGGACAGGCCATTTGCCATGCCCCAGCGAATCGTACATATGGCAATGCTGGCAACAGCAACATTAGTAATACATAAAGATTACATTAAGAATACAATTATATTCATTTCGTATATTAGTATATGCATTACAGAAAGATATAAATACTACATTTGTAATACGATAGGATTACATTGAAAATCAGCACCATTACAGTGAGACTGCCAAAAGAAACTACAGAGTGGCTTGATTCCCTGGTAAAGAAAGGAATATACAAAAGCCGTTCCGAGGCAATCCGTGAATTCTCAAGGGAATTTCTAGAAGAAACGAACCTGGACAAGGAAACAGGCGCAGGCGGCAAAAAATGAGGAACGAGGTAATTACAATCAAGATGCCCGAATCCCTTCTTAATGAATTAAAAAAGAGGGCCCAAAAAATGCACTACATGGACCTTAGCGAGGAAATAAGGAGCATAGTGCGCAAAAAATGGCTGCAGTACAATGACCCTGAAATCATGCGCATGAAAAAGCTGAAGGATGAAATTGAGGACGAGCTGAAAAAAGGCAGCGAAATTGCAGCCAGAAGGCATGTTCTCAGCCAGCTTGAGGAGATAAAAAAGAATGTTTCCAGGAAAGTTGAGCAAAATAATTATGGGGCACTGGGGAAAAAAACACGGCAATGAAGACGACAAAAAACAAAAATAAATGCAAAAATGGCAGAAAGGTGAATCAGTCAAATAGTAAATTTTCTATTGAACACCCTGCATGCAATATATTTGCCAGCAATTCTGCAAAAAATAATGCATCCTATGCAATTATCGTGCTGGCATTGCTGCTTATGGCATCTGCACTTTATTCAGAAAAAGCAAATTCGCTTGAGCCGGGCATCCAAAGCCAAAATCCCGGCAGCCTGGTGAATATTGACACGCTTTTCCCGCAGGAAAATCAGGAGAACTCCGATGAGATTTCACTGCAGCTGGAAATTGCATCAAAGCAGTATGCCCTTGGGCAGCAGGCAGTGATTTATGTGGTTTCCGCAGGGCATCCTGAATTTGACATGCTGATAGGCAATGACGTCCAGCAGGTCCTGTACCATTACGACGGAGAAAAATACCCTGTCATGTACAGGTATCCGTTGATAGGCATGCCTGGAAAATATTTTGCAACTGTGACAGCCAATGAGAATGGCGCAACTGCCACAAAGACTGTGTACTTTGACGTTGCTGCCGGCGACATAATGATGTACAGCCTTTTCGAGGACAAGGCTGCAGTGGACCCTGCAGAATTTGCTGCAGAAATAGTCAATGCGAATGAAGGGGCTGAAGTCCTGGTTCTGGACCAGGAAACACAGGCCCGGCTGTCAACACTCGATTCGGCAAGGCCGGTTGAATTGAAAATCAGTTTCTATGGGAACGCGCCTGGAGGCGGGCAATTATCCGGTGAAGGGGACGCTCCAAGCCAAAATCCCCGGGCTTCGGTTCAAATCAGCCTTAAGAATTTAAGAAATCCCAGATGGGACAACGCAGGTGAAATGCAGATTGGCGAACTGCCGGATGAAGTGGCCAGGACGCTGGAATCGCGGGGCATTTCAGTGCAGGAAGCTGTCAGCCTGGAAGGGGTGGATAATTTTGCCATTAACGATTATTATGGTGAAGTCGCCATCGATGTTTCCTCAGTTGACTTTGATTCCGTTTATTACTGTGATGACATGGCATCGTGCCATAAGCTCAGTCCGTGCCAAAGTGTTTCTGAAGAATACAGGGCAGATGAATTATGCTATGTCACGGAAGTTTCCGCGGCGAATGGCGATGAATCACTTGCTGGAAAGATGATTTACATTTACGTGCCACATTTCTCGTCAATAATCCTGGCGCTTGAAAACTTAAGCGACAATCTGACGCTTAATAGCCCTCTGCCTGGCACAATTTTAGGAAATGGCCAGGATATTCTCCTAAATTTCTCCCTGAAAGAAACCCTGACAGCATATTATACGCTGGATGACGGGTCACTTATTTTGCCATATTTTGAGATCGGCAATGGCAAAAAGGAATACAAGGAGATTCTGCAGGGCAAGCTGGCTGATGGCATTCTGGCAAATGGAGGACACAATATCAGCATTGTTGTTGACAATGGCGTGAACATCAGCGACATGCTTGAGTTTAGTTTTGCCGTTGACGATGTCTGGCCGCCTGCCATAGATGAATCGCCAAAGCTTGCCGGGGCTGAGTTCAACCAGACTGTGAACTGGACACTTATTGCGCTTTCCTTCAATGAGTCTGCAAATGCCAGCTACAGCATTAATGGCGCAGAGTATACGCCAATGATTTTTGCCAGCAGGAATATGACCTTAAACCTGACCGTGGTTTCCGGAAGCAATGAACTGCAAATTGCTGTGTCGGACCAGCAGGGAAACAGCATGCTCTATTCATACTTGTTCAATTTCAACATTATAGGCCAGGGGAACAGCAATGCTTCAAACACTTCATTGCCCGGCCCGAATTGCTCAGATGGAATGCAAAATTCCCACAACAGCCTTGCCGAAACCGGAATCGACTGCGGCGGCCCCTGCGGCCCCTGCACGGCATTTGAAATACTGACTGACAAATCAGTCTACAACCAGACCGAGCAGGTTGAAATAGAGGTCAGGGGAAGGTCAGGCGCCAATGCGACCATTACAGTTGTTGGCGGCACAGAAAGCTATTCTGCTGATGCGGCCGGCTTCCCGGCTTACTACATCTTTACAGACACAGATAACATAGGGACTTATACAGTGTACGGGGTGCAATACTATTTCAGCAATATAGAGATAGTCTCCAAAGATTTTGAGGTTGTAAGCAACCAGCCGCAAAATCCGCTGGCTGTTTCCATAAGCAGCAACAGGAGCACGATAAATGCAGGGGAGCCTGTGGCTTTTAATGCAATTTTCAGCGGCAACACAACAGGCGTTGACTTTAGCTGGGATTTTGAAGGGGACAGGGTAGTGGACAGCACAGCAAAAAAAGTTGATTTTGTTTATGCGAACAATGGTACATACTATGTCAACCTGACGATATTCAGCGGGCCTTGGCAGCGAAGCGATACCAAGACAATCACTGTCCGAAAGACATATTCAGTAAGGGTATTTGTCCAGGATAACAGGACAAGCCAGGCAGTTCCGGGAACCTCAGTCAACCTGGATGGCTATAGCGGAGTCACAGATTCATCAGGCCATGCTGATTTTATCCTGCCAAGGGATGATTATACCCTGGTCGTGAGCAAAGAAGGCTACATGCCAACCTATGACATTTTGAGCCTTAATGAAAATAGCTATCTGGAAGTTTCCATAAATAAGATAGACATTCAGGCGCCGACAATTGCGCTTGCCTCGCCATCTCCAGGTGAAAACCTGAATTCCGCCACTGTTAATTTTGCATTTGTGGCTGATGACGAAAATGCAATGAATTGTTCCCTATACCTTAATGATGATGGCTCATGGTGGGCGCTTTGGGCAACAGCGGAAAATGTAGTGCCGGGCCAGCAAGCCAGCATGGAAATCAGCGGGATGGAAGACAATAGGTTCTATCTCTGGAAAGTCGAGTGCAGGGACCAGCGCGGCAACCTCAATTCAAGCCGGGCCCAGAACTTCACAATAAATTCCAGTGCCCCTGCGCTTCAGTCAACAGCTGCGCTTGGCGAGCAGGATGAAGCTGCGAAGAATTTCCTGGATGAATTGGATGAAGCCATTGCCGCGGTCGACAGCTATGCCAAGGCAGAGAAAGACCTTGCTGTTGCCATAGATTTCAAGAAGGCGCTTGAAAAAGCCAAGACAGAGATTCAAAGGCTAAACAGGGACCTGCATGATTTGCCATGGAGGAGGCTTAACCAGTCAGCATTGGACCTTGAGACCCAGAGGCTCATCGACGCCATAAACAGCATTATGCAGGAATCGCCAAAGTCACTTTCAGTCCTTGAGACAGTTGAGTTTGTCAAGTACCCTGGAAAATCTGACATAGAGCAGCTTGTGCTGGAAACGCTCGGCCTCGAAGACACAAAGAAAAACAGGAATAAGATAAGCAGCCTGGTGAAGGACATCACGGATTTGCAGTCAGCCATAACCATAACAACAAAAGCCAAGGTCTATGATGTCCAGCAGTTTTCCGGAAAGAGAGTGAAATATTCAGCAATTATCAAGGAGGTAAAATCAGGAAAAGAGGGTGTGGAAGGGGAACTTTATGAGGTTGTGCCCAAGACAATAGGGGAAGATGCCGGCAGCATAGATTTCCGTTTCGAAATGCAGGTTGTGAAGGCCGACCCTGTTGTCAAGACAGCCTTCAGCGGCAGCACAACGCTTGTTTACATTGTTCCTGGAGAAATTGATCTTAAGGATGTTGAGGATACAAAGACCATTGTCCTGCCTGCAAAGCTGGAGGTGCCGGACAGCAGCGGCAATCTTATCAGCGGCCTTGCCTTTGTGGATATTTTCAAGAAAAGCGTGATTAAGATAGATGACACGAGGCTTATGATAGAAATACTTGTTATAATCGTGCTTTTGGCTGTTTTTGTTGCGTACTCAATGGATGACATAAAGAAGCTGAGCGTTGTGAAGGCTGTTCTCAAGCCCAAGAACACGAAAATAATGGAGGACATGCTTCTGAAGATGCATAAGGACATTGAGGCAAGCAATTACCAGGAGGCAAAGGGTGTCTATAAGGAAGTCGGCGTTCTCTATAAGCAGTTAAAGCCGGATGAAAGAAAGCAATTCTTTGCAAAGCTGGCTGAAATGCATAATCGCCTTGATGTTCTTTACATCCACAACCTGATAAATTCAGCGCTGTCCAAAATTGAGGAGCGCAAGCTGGACGAGGCTGCAGCTGACTACACCGCAATCACGGGAATTTACAGGAGCATTGCGCCTGAATTCAAGGCTGAGGTCCTGGAATCATGCAAGGCACTGCACACAAAAATAAACCTTGAGCAGCTAAACCAGGAGGTTGCCTAGCCATGCCGCTAAGACTCCTGCTGAATAAGGCACATGTCCACAAGCAGCCACGTGCCCTCATTTTTGCCCTGATCATAATGCTTTGGGCAATGGCAATCCCGTGTTCCATGGCACAGGAAATTAAGGGCGATTTTGAATTTTCAGTGGGCAACTTGGAAAAAGTGGTGCAGACAGATACTTTTGAGGACATTGACATCAATGTAAAAAATCGGGGTGGTTCAACAGCAAGCCTGTATTTCGGGGTTGACGAGAAATATGCCAATGTCATAAGGATCAGCACGCCGCGGCTGACAATAAATCCAGGCGATTCCCAGACCTTGCGCGTCGTGTTGGTTGGTGATGTCGCCCCGGACGGCAAAAGGACATATGAAACTGACATCAAGGTCAAAGGCGACCTTTTTGACAGCTTGCCTGTGAAGCTGGTTGTTTCCTCTGCATCAAAAGTGCACATTGAATCATTTTATCTTGAAGAGTCCGCAATTGACAAGGAAGTAAATCGCGGCAAGCCCCTTGCTTTTCGCATAAACATGCACAATCTTCTGTCAAACAACCCATTTAATGTCACGCTGAAGTATGCGTTGAAATACCAAGGAAGCGAGGAATTGCACAATGACCCAAAAGCGCAGGATGAAATGCAGCTGGATACGACCCAAACACTGATCAAGAGCTTTCCAACTGATGA
Source organism: Candidatus Woesearchaeota archaeon (assembly GCA_018303405.1). NCBI lineage: Archaea > Nanobdellati > Candidatus Woesearchaeota > Candidatus Woesearchaeota archaeon. The sequence goes on from JAGVYD010000022.1 coordinate 11,388, forward strand.
GACTTTCCCCCTGGGTGATTATAATCTTGATGTTACAGCCTATTACCTGAATACCTCCCAGACAACATCTGCTTTGGCAATATTGGTGCAGCCCTTCTATATGTACAGGATGTTTGGGTTCTTTCCGCTGTGGTGGCTGCTCCCGATCCTGCTTGCATTGGTCACAGGCACTGCCGGCTACATCATTGTCAGGAAGAAGATTGAGGAGAAGAAAAAATACCAC
>JAGVYD010000023.1 GCA_018303405.1 Candidatus Woesearchaeota archaeon
GGCAGTATCAGCCTCTGATTTTTTGGATTCCATCTCTTCCATGCATTAAAGTTTAAAGGCTGTTTTGACTCCAGTCAATTGCCATTGGGATTGTTGCCGACTACAATCAGTGTATGGCAGATTCCACATTATTTCCTAAAAACATAGCACAAATGCCTCTTGCCGAGCGCATGCGCCCGCAAAACTTTGAAGAATTCTTCGGGCAGGATGATATCGCGGGAAAAGGAAAGCCTCTCCGGAATGCTATTGAAAAGGACGCTTTGCAATCAGTTATTTTATGGGGTCCGCCAGGCTCGGGGAAAACAACTCTTGCCCGCATGATTGCCAATAAAACCGGAGGTGTGTTCGTTCATTTTTCCGCGGCCTCAATGGGAGTCCCCGAGCTTAAGGTTCTTGTCAGAGAAGCGGAAGATCGGTCGCGCCTGCATAAAAAGCGGACCATTCTTTTTGTTGACGAGATACACCGATTTAATAAAACCCAACAATCGGCATTTTTGCCGTCAGTCGAAGACGGCACAATTATTTTAGTCGGAGCCACAACTGAAAACCCTTCGTTTGAAATAATTTCTCCGCTTCTTTCGCGTTCTCTCGTGCTTGTTTTAGAATCCTTAACCGATGAAGCGCTCGAGAAAATTTTGATTCGCGCGCTTAAAGATAAGACACAGGGGTTGGGAAAGGAAAAAGTTTCCATTGATAAAAAATAGATAAGACACAGGGGTTGGGAAAGGAAAAAGTTTCCATTGATAAAAAATCGGCTGAGCGCATGATCGGCTTTGCCGATGGGGATGCCCGCGTTCTTTTGAACACTCTTGAGTTTGCAGTCCAAAATACGCCAAAAAATAGGGAAGGGAAAATAATCATTGATGAAAAAAGACTGCAGGAAATACTTCAAAAAAAAGCCATTCGATACGACAAAAAAGGGGAAGATCACTACAATATTATATCGGCGTTCATAAAATCAATGCGCGACTCCGACCCGGACGGAGCTCTTTATTGGCTTGCCAGGATGATAGAGGCGGGGGAGGACGCCCGGTTTATCGCGCGGCGGATGATAATTTTTGCGTCTGAAGATATCGGGAATGCAGCGCCGACCGCTCTTGTTGTTGCAAACGCTGTAGCAAATGCGGTTGAATATGTGGGCTTGCCGGAAGCGGCCATTAATCTCGCGCACGGCGTTACCTATTTGGCGTCCGCAAAAAAATCAAATGCTTCGTATAAAGGGTTTCTTGAAGCAACAGCTGATGTTAAAGAGCATGGAGCGTTGCCGGTGCCGCTTCACCTGCGAAATGCTGTTACAAATCTAATGAAAGATCTCGGATACCACAAAGGATATAAATACGCGCATGATTACAAAAATTCAAAAGTTGAACAGGAACATTTACCGGAGAAGCTGAAGGGGAAGAAGTATTATCTGCCGCCGAAATAAAAAAATTTTTCTGAATATTAAATTCTCGAAAAGAAAATCTGGTTAAAGACAAAATTACGTATGAATGACACAAATGCAAATTTTTATCAGGTTTCGGTCAAGGGCCTCTTTTTTGACGAAGACGGCAAATTAATGATGATGCGCGAAGACGACGGCACATGGGAACTGCCTGGAGGGCGTATGCAGAAAGGTGAGGAATTTATCGAGTGCTTGAAAAGAGAATGCGTCGAGGAAACCGGCCTAAGGTGCGAAGTCCTTGAGGGTAAGCCGTTTTGCGCGTGGCCGGCCATTGACAACGACGGCCGTGGAAGAATAATGGTCTGTTTTAAAGTCCGGCTCGAAAGTCTGGACTTTAAGCCGTCGGATGAATGCCAGGAAATAAAATTTTTCAACAAGGAAGAAATTAAAAAGCTCAATTTAAATCCCCAAATGCGCGGGCTGTTTGATTTTATTTAGGATGCAGTTTTCCGAAGATGACGATTGACTTATAGTATAAAATATAGTATAATATAAGCATGTAGAAGTTGCTAAATTCAGAATATCCACGAGCGGACAGGAGGATTCGAACATGCTTGACCGCATTGCCAAAGTGCACTGGGGAAGGGTTTTGTTCACGGCGGGTCTTGGTTTCCTGCTCGTCATGACGGTTGCCATCGGCGCAATGGCCGCCGAGGCGCCTGGTGCGTCAGCAAAGAGCAGGGAGGAGAAGGTACCGAAGCCCGTCGTCGTTGCCCGTGAGCCCTCGCAGTCGGTGAATACACGGGACGAGAAGCTCATAGACGCGATGGAGATGCTTCTCGGGCTCGAGTGCGGCGACATCGGAGGCAACTACAACCCGGTCACGCGTGAGTGCGACACGACCAAGAGTGATGAAACCGGGCTCAACCGGTAATAGGTTTTTGAGCGGGGAACGCAAGTACGCGACCCGCTCGTTTTTTAAAAAACATTTTGCAGTTTCGTTAAGAACATTTACTTGCTCGGCGCAAGAATATATAGTTAATAGGAACGAGCAATAATTTTGGCTATGAAAGAGGGACAGAGATATAACTCACAGGAAATTGGGAAACTCGAAGCTTCGAGGACTATTTCTGATGGCGAAATGCTCAAAACAGGCGCGCACTATGTAATAGACGAAAAAACAGGAGAAAAAAGACTTATTTCGACGGATGAACAGATAAAATTCATCCGGACCTCGGTAGAAGAACTCCTTGGTAAAAATCTTTTAACGCCGGAAAACCTCAAAAGCGGGGAATTTGAAATTTCATTTGAAGAAGATGAGGGCATCGGATATGAGTTTGAGCTTGAAAAAGAACAGCGCATTATGGTTTCGCCTGAAGATTATGAAATAAAAAATTGGAAGAACCACGTCATTGATGTATACGACCAATCAGGCCGGTGCCGCATTCGCGAAAAGAACGGAGAGCCAAGACTTTCCATAAAAGTGCCGCTTCTTTCAAAAGACGGCGACCGCCATAAATTTTGCATCAGGCTTGAGTTCAAACCGAAAACAAAAAAACAAACCGAAGAACTTTTAAAGGCCAGGGAGCTTATTTTGCAGGAGGCAAAAACCGAAATTAGGGAAAAATGGGGAACACCCATTCCCTTGAGCGATGGCAAAAAGCACTGGATCAACAAAGACGACCGGGGGGACTACTGGATAGAAACGGACGAGGAAACGCACATAGAAGACTTGCTTCCCGAGGGAATCGTGTATCTTGGTCACTCAAAAAGCCAGATACCGATTGAAAAACACGCAACAGACAGAGATCGTGTTGAGGAACTTGTTGATATGGGCATTGTAAAACGGAACGCTGGGGATGCGGATATTTTCAAAAAAGTATTCAAAAAAAATATCGGGTCAACGAGCAGGACAACAAAAGGAATTGTCGATACTTCGGTAAGCGCTGAAAAAAAAGCAGCCGGAATAAGCAAAGAAAAAATCGCTTATCAGATGAAGCTGAATGAAGAAAAACTTATTGAACTGCTTTGGAACGAAAAGAGCCGCGAACTAAGAACCCCGGAAGATGTTGAAAGGCTTTTAAAGGAAATAACGGGCGCGTCCCAGGCAGGTATTTCCAAAGTCGATCCGTATGCCTTTCGTACATGGTCAGTAGATTATAACGAACTTTCTCCGGAGGCAGTACTCGAAGCCATGCGGAATTTTTACGTAAAATTTCTCGAAAATATTTCACGCGTCAAGTCAGGAACTCTTTCGCCGGCTGATTTCGCGCGCTGGGTGGAATACGAAATCGAACGAGCTATTCACCCCCTTGCTGACGGGTGTGGTAGGCTCGCAAAGTCTCTTTCGGCTTTTGTTCTGGCTCGTTTTTCATACCCGTTGCCTGAATATGGAATGCGAGAGGACTATTACAAAACTCTTAACGAAACGGGAGAAGAAGGTTTTAAGGAATACTACAAAAAAGCAATTCTCCGCTCTATAAACGAAAACTACATCCGATGAAAAAAAATCTTCTCCGAAAAGAAGATGTTGAATTTATCCGGACACATTTTATAAAATCCCTAGGGCGTAGGGGAGAATACTCATGGAAGCACGCGCGAGCTACAGCACTTTATCTTCAAAAAAAAGCTCGCGCCTGCGGCGAAGTTAAAGAAAAAGAATTATCAACAATGTTTCTCGGCGCTTTAGGGCATGACCTTCTTGAAGATACTCACGCATCAAAGCAAGAATTGGAAAAACGCTGGGGCAAGAAAACACTTCGGTATATTAAGGAAATGACAAATAAAAATGGGGATTCAAACACACAAGGATATATCCGCCATCTCAAAAGAGCCGATGAGGAAGGTTTGCTTATAAAATTCGCCGATATATACAGCAATTCCGAGAACTCTTTAAAACATTTTAAGACATTTAAAACCTCATGGATAAAAGGTTTTTGGGTGCCCCTTTTGCTTCGATATAAAAAAGAACTTTTTTGCCGGAAGTTCAAAAAATATCCGACAACGGCGAAAAGCATGATAAGGAATATTGATAAAAATATAAAACGACTTGTCGTCAGAGCAAGTGCTTTGTAAAAATTTTAACCACGACTTGTAGTAAAAAAATATTATCAATTGCCAAAATAGACATTCTCACATTCTTGAGAATGTGAGAATGTTTGTGAAATAATAAAAGACCGCCCCGATGTCCGTCGGGGCGGTTTGCCTGTTCGCCATATGGCGGACAGGGCGGGCGATTTTCTGTTGTCGGGCTGAATCGCATGCCCCGCGTCTGTCGTGAGAGTTGACAGGCCGCAAAGGATGGCGCGCGAGGTGGAGGGACTCGCATGCCTTCTGTTGCCACGCCGTCCTCACGGCGCCGCGGTAAGCTGCCATTCTATCCGGTCACCCGAATAGAGATACCGAGAAGCCGGGTCAGGTAGTCGCCTACCTGCACCGTCTCCGCGGGGAGCTCGACTGCGAGATAGAGGCCGTTTCCGGCACTCTCCCAACTCCACGTGGCGTTGGTTTCCCGCAGACGAGTCTCCACCGTCCGTATCCGCTGTGAGCAGATAGGACAGTGTTGGCAAGCCGCCAACGCCACTTCCATCATCAAGGTGTTACCCTCGATGACGGTGTGACGCTGATTGCGCCATCCTGCTACTGAAAGGTAGCAGTCCCGTCGAGCCATGCTATCACCTCCTTTAAAGGCGACATTCCCCCAAGACTTATCTACTCACCAACTTCACCGCGCCCTCGCGCGTGCTGAAATCAGTTTTCGAACTCGGAGTACGTTTATTGCAATTCAATAGTTACAGGCGGCTCGTCCAGAGAATCACTTTTTCTTTACTTTTTTACGTTTACGAGGCAGAGATATGTGATTCCAGCCAGCCCAGGCATGAGGGAAATTGCGTCGTTTTTCTGCGTGTTTTGTGCAAAAGAGAAACGATTCTTTGAAAGACTCAAGCTTGAGATACCACTCGGCCATTTCGTAGCAGTCGTCT